>NZ_JBFUGW010000117.1:0-19532 GCF_056402735.1 Rhizobacter sp. P3_C12 | reverse complement strand
GATCTTCACCGTGGTCAAGGAGCCCGGCGCCGAGCTGCCGCCGGACTGGGATCCGCCCGGCCTCGAGCGCGAGGTCGACGAGAACGGCCAGCCGACCCGGGCGTCGCGCAATCGCCGCCGCGGCGGGCGCAAGGACCGCCGCCGCGACGAGGTCGTGCTCGGCGCGGCCGAAGCGCACCTGTCGACGCCGGTGATGCCCGATGCGAGCGACCTGTTCGCGACGGTGGTGTCCGGTGATTTCGACGTCGAGGCGCCGCAGCCCGAGGGCGCGCCGTCCACCGAGCCGGCGGAATCGCTGTCTGCCGACGAGGCCGGGGCCGAGGGTGAAGAGGACGACCTGGACGCCGAGGATGAAGCCGCCGGCGATGCCGAGGCCGAATCCGGCGTCGAGATCACCCCCGAGGAAGCCGCCGAACGCAAGCGCGTGCTGCAGGCCGACCCGGACGCCCCGAAGCTGCACAAGGTGCTGGCCCAGGCCGGCGTCGGCTCGCGCCGCGACATGGAGGACATGATCGCCGACGGCCGCGTCACGGTGAACGACCAGCCTGCCCACACCGGCCAGCGCATCTCGTTCGGCGACCGCATCAAGGTCGACGGCAAGCCGGTGCGCGTGCGCATCGTGCCGCCGGCGCCGCGCATCATCGCGTACCACAAGCCGGCCGGCGAGGTCGTCACGCACGACGATCCGCAGCACCGCCCCACCGTGTTCCGCCGCCTGCCGCGCCTGCAGCAGGGCAAGTGGCAGTCGGTCGGCCGCCTCGACCTGAACACCGAAGGCCTGCTGCTGTTCACGAACTCCGGCGAGCTGGCCAACCAGCTGATGCATCCGCGCTTCGGCGTCGAGCGCGAGTACGCGGTGCGCGTGCTCGGCACGCTGGACGAGGGCAACAAGGCCAAGCTGCTGGCCGGCGTGATGGTCGAGGGCCAGATCGCGGGCTTCAAGTCGATCGTCGACGGCGGCGGCGAGGGCGCGAACCACTGGTACCGCGTCGTCATCACCGAAGGCCGCAACCGCGAGGTGCGCAAGCTGTTCGACACGGTCGGCCTCACGGTCAGCCGCCTGATCCGCATCCGCTACGGCACCGTGGTGCTGCCGCGCGGGCTGAAGCGCGGCGTCTGGGTCGACCTCGAGGAAGGCGACGTGCGCACGATCCGCCGGCTGGCCGGCGGTGGCGACGGGCAGCGGCGCGATGGCAATCCGCAGCAGCCGCGCCAGGAAGGCCGCGGCGAGAACCGTGGCAACGAAAATCGCGGCAACGAGAACCGTGGCAACGACAGCCGCGGCGGCAATGACCGCGGCCGCGGCAACAACAACAACGGCCAGAACAAGCCGCGCAACGAGCGCGACGCCCAGCGCCCGAACGACCGCCAGGACCGGGGGCCACGCGGCAACCGGGGCGGCCAGAACCAGCCGCAACATCAGCCGCAAAACCAGCAGCAGGTGCCGGCCCAGGCGCGCGAGCGCCAGCCGGATGACTTCGACCGCGACGACGACGGCCTGGACTTCGATCCGTCCAAGATCCCGAATCCGCTGGAGCAGACCTTCGACAAGCGCTTCGTGCAGAAGCCGCGCACGCCTGCGGGCGGTGCCGGGTTCGGCCGCGGCGGCGGCGGCTTCGGCCCGGGCGGCAGTGCGCCGCCGCGGCCGAACCAGCCGAAGAAGGGCGGCGGGCCGCGCGAGCCGGATCCGCTGCAGACCTCGATGGGCTACCTCGGCGCCGATGCCTTCCACCGCCGTGGCGGCAAGGGCGGTGGCGGCCGGGGCGGCAACCGCGGCGGTGGCGGCGGTGGCTTCGGCGGGGGTGGCGGCGGCGGAGGGGGTGGATATGGCGGTGGCGGTGGCGGCGGTGGTCGCCGCGGCGGCCGTTGAGCCCCCTTCAAGCGATACAATCCGAAGCTTTGCCAAGTGCTTGATTCAGGAGAAAAAATCATGGCGATCGAACGTACTCTTTCCATCATCAAACCCGACGCCGTCGCGAAGAATGTGATCGGCCAGATCTACGCCCGCTTCGAAGGCGCAGGCCTGAAGGTCGTGGCCGCGCGGATGGCCCACCTGTCGCGCGGTGAAGCCGAAGCGTTCTACGCGGTGCACAAGGCACGCCCGTTCTTCAAGGACCTGGTCGATTTCATGATCTCCGGCCCGGTGATGATCCAGGCGCTGGAAGGTGAAGGCGCCATCGCGAAGAATCGCGATCTGATGGGCGCCACCGATCCGAAGAAGGCCGAGAAGGGCACGATCCGCGCCGACTTCGCCGACAGCATCGACGCCAATGCGGTGCACGGCTCCGACGCCCCGGAAACGGCGGCCGTCGAGATCTCGTTCTTCTTCCCTGGCATGAACGTCTACTCGCGCTGAGCGGGCAGCGTTCCCTCTCGATGGAGGCTGGCATGAGTCTCACCAACCTCCTCGAGTTCGACCTCGACGGGCTCGCTGCCTACTGCGAGCGGCTCGGCGAGAAGCGCTTTCGCGCGACCCAGCTGTTCCGCTGGATCCACCAGAAGGGCGCGTCGGATTTCAACGCGATGTCCGACCTCGCCAAGTCGCTGCGCGACAAGCTGGCGGGCGTCGCCTGCGTCACGCCGCTCGCCGTCGTCAGCGAGCAGGCCTCGACCGACGGCACCATCAAGTGGCTGTTCGACGTCGGCGGCGGCAATGCCGTCGAGACGGTGTTCATCCCCGAAGACGACCGCGGCACGCTGTGCGTGTCGTCGCAGGCCGGCTGCGCGGTCGGCTGCCGCTTCTGCTCGACCGGCCACCAGGGCTTCAGCCGCAACCTCACCACCGGCGAGATCGTCGCCCAGCTGTGGTTCGCCGAGCACCACCTGCGCCGCCGCCTGCACCTGGCCGCCGGCGAGCGCGCCATCACCAATGTGGTGATGATGGGCATGGGCGAGCCGCTGCAGAACTATTCGGCGCTGGTGCCGGCGTTGCGCGTGATGCTCGACGACCACGGCTACGGCCTGTCGCGCCGCCGCGTCACGGTGTCGACCTCGGGCGTCGTGCCGATGATCGACCGCCTGCGCGACGACTGCCCGGTTGCGCTGGCCGTCTCGCTGCACGCACCGGACGACGCGCTGCGCGACGACCTCGTGCCGCTGAACCGCAAGTACCCGATCGCCGAGCTGCTCGAGGCCTGCAACCGCTACCTCGACAAGGCGCCGCGCGACTTCATCACCTTCGAGTACTGCATGCTCGACGGGGTGAACGACACGCCGGAGCACGCCCGTGCGCTGGTGCGCATCAGCCAGGCGGTGTCGTGCAAGTTCAACCTGATCCCGTTCAACCCGTTCCCGCAGTCCGGCCTGAAGCGTTCGCCGCGCGAGCGCGTGAGCGCCTTTGCGCAGGTGCTGCAGGAGGCCGGCGTCGTGACGACCGTGCGCAAGACGCGCGGTGACGACATCGACGCCGCCTGCGGCCAGCTCGCCGGCGAGGTGCAGGACCGCACCCAGGCCCACAAGCGCATGACGCGTGCACCGATCCGCGTGCACCGCCCTGTCACCGAATCTGCAGACATCACATCACGCTCGAAGGAGGGCCGTTCATGACCTGGGGACGTCGTTGCTTGTCGATCACGCTGGCCGTTGCGGCCCTCTCTGCGTTGCTCGGAGGCTGTACCACCACGACCACCGTGAACGGAGTCGAGCAGGCGCCCAACCGGACCAACTCGCCCGATGACTCCGAGGCCGGCAAGCGGGCGCGGGTGCGCATGGAGCTCGCGAGCGCGTATTTCGCGCGTGGCCAGCTGACCACGGCGCTCGACGAGGTGAAGCTGGCGCTGCAGGCGCAGCCCAGCATGACCGAGGCCTACAACCTGCGCGGCCTGATCTACGCCGGACTGAGCGACGACGTGCTGGCGCAGGAGAGCTTCCGCCGCGCGCTCGAGCTGAGCCCGCGCGACGGCGACACGCTGCACAACTACGGTTGGTACCTGTGCCAGCAGAAGCGCTTCGACGAGGCCTTCCCGCTGTTCGAGCAGGCGATGACGGCACCGCAGTACACCGGCAACGTCCGTTCGATGCTGGCCAAGGGCGTGTGCCAGGCGCGCGCCGGCCAGTGGCCGGAGGCCGAGGCGACGCTGCTGCGTGCCTACGAGCTCGATGCGGCCAACCCCGCGACCGGCGTCAACCTGGCCGAAGTGCTGCTGCGCCGCGGCGACTTCGAGCGCGCACGTTTCTACATCCGCCGCGTCAACGCGGTGGCCGATCAATCGAGCGCACAGACGCTGTGGCTGGCGGCGCGCGTCGAGAACAAGCTCGGCAACCGGCAGGGCGTGGTCGACCTCGGCCGCCAGTTGCGCGACCGCTTCCCGCAATCGCGCGAATCGTCGGCGTTCGAACGGGGGCAGTTCGATGAGTGATCCGGTGCCGGCCGACCCCGAGGGTGGTGCGTCCGCTGGCGAGACGCCAGTGCAGCAGGCGCAGCCCGTGGCGCCGCCGCCTGCCGATCCGGTGACGGCAGGCATGCTGCTGCGCCAGGCCCGCCAGGCGCGCGGCCTGCACATCGCCGCGCTCGCGACCTCGATCAAGGTCGCGCCGCGCAAGCTCGAGCTGCTCGAAGCCGATCGCTTMGACGAACTGCCCGATGCCACGTTCACGCGCGCACTGGCGCAGACCATCTGCCRCACGCTGAAGATCGATGCCGCACCGGTGCTGGCCCTGCTGCCGCAGCCGCAGGCGCACCGCCTCGACCACCTGAGCCAGGGCCTGAACGCGCCGTTCCGTGACAAGCCGTTGGGCGGCGTGCCGACCGACCTGAGCTTCCTGAAGAACCCCGGCGTCATCGGCGCGGTGCTGCTGGCCCTGGCTGCCGCGGCGATCTACCTGCTGCCCAGCGGCTGGATCGCGTCGAACCTGCCGCGCGTCTCCGAAGCCACGTCGGCACCGGCGCCGGCTGCAGCCGATGCCGGCGCGTCGGAGCCGTCGGCCCTGATGCCGCCGGTGCTGCCGCCGAACACGGTCGTCGAGACCGTCACCTTGCCGGCGGCTTCCGCACCGGCCGTCGTGCCGGCCGTGCCGCCGGCCGTACCTTCCGCGACACCGGCCCCAGCCCCGGCCTCGGCCCCGCCGGTCGCGGCGCCGCGAGCCACCTCCGGCGCGCTGCTGCTGAAGGCCACCGCCGAATCCTGGATCGAGGTGATCGACGGCCGCGGCACCGTGCTGGTGTCGCGTTCGCTGCAGCCCGGGGAATCCTTGGGCCTGGACGGGGCTTCTCCGCTTCACGTCAGAATCGGGAACGTTTCGGCCACCACGGTTACTTACCGGGGCCGCGCGGTGACCATGTCGCCCACGCGCGACAACATCGCCAAGTTCGACCTCGAGTAAGCCATGACCTCCATCTCCTCCCCCTCGCAGATTCCTTCGGCCTTGCTGCTGGACGACGAGTTCATCGAACCGGCCCGGCCGGTGCAGCGCACGACGGTGCAGGCACAGGTGCGCTGGGGCGCACGTAACGTGACGATCGGCGGGGGCGCACCGGTGCGCGTGCAGTCGATGACCAACACCGACACGGTGCAGGTGATCGAGACGGCGATCCAGGTGAAGGAGCTGGCGGTGGCCGGCTCCGAGATGGTGCGTATCACGGTCAACACGCCCGAGGCGGCCGCGGCGGTGCCGCACATCCGCGACCAGCTCGACCGCATGGGCGTCGACGTGCCGCTGATCGGCGATTTCCACTACAACGGCCACAAGCTGCTCACCGAGCACCCGGCCTGCGCCGAGGCGCTGTCGAAGTACCGCATCAACCCCGGCAACGTCGGCAAGGGCGACAAGCGCGACAAGCAGTTCGCCCAGATGATCGAAGCCGCCGCGCGCCACGACAAGGTGGTGCGCATCGGCGTCAACTGGGGCAGCCTCGACCAGGAACTGCTCGCGCAGATGATGGACGAGAACGGCCGCCGCGCCGTGCCGTTCGAGCCGCAGCAGATCATGTACCGCGCGATCATCACGTCGGCGATCGAGTCGGCGAAGCGCGCCGAAGAGATCGGCCTGCGGCGCGAGCAGATCGTGCTGTCGTGCAAGATGTCCGGCGTGCAGGATCTCGTCAGCGTCTACCAGGCGCTCGCGAAGCGCTGCGACTACCCGCTGCACCTGGGGCTCACCGAAGCCGGCATGGGCACCAAGGGCACGGTGGCGTCGTCCACCGCGCTCGCGCTGCTGCTGCAGCAGGGCATCGGCGACACGATCCGCGTCTCGCTGACGCCGCAGCCCGGCGAGGCCCGCACGCAAGAGGTCGTGGTGGCGCTGGAGGTCCTGCAGTCGCTCGGCCTGCGCGCGTTCAACCCGAGCGTCACCGCCTGCCCCGGCTGTGGCCGCACGACCAGCACCACCTTCCAGGAGCTGGCCAAGCAGATCGACGATTACCTGCGCGAGCAGATGCCGGTGTGGCGCGCCCGCTATCCGGGTGTCGAGTCGATGAAGGTCGCGGTGATGGGCTGCATCGTCAACGGCCCGGGCGAGAGCAAGCATGCCGACATCGGCATCAGCCTGCCCGGCAACGGCGAGGCGCCGGCCGCGCCGGTCTTCATCGACGGCGAGAAGGCGCTGACGCTGCGCGGCGAACGCATCGCGCAGGAGTTCCAGACGCTGGTCGAGGACTACATCGAGAAGCGCTTCGGCTCGGCCACCGCCCAGCATTCGACCGTGGCGGCCTGACGCCTTCGTCAGCGCCGTTGCACCTGCCCGCATCGAGCGGGCCTTCGATACCTCAGGCTGACCGGGGTTTCTTCGCACTGCCGGGTCTTTCGGGACCCGATCTGCTTTCAAGTTGATTCCTATGGCTGACACCAAGCAAGCCGCCCTCCAGGCCGTGAAGGGCATGAACGACATCCTGCCGGCCAGCGTGCCGCGCACCGAGAAACTGCCCGACGCCGGGCTGTGGCTGTGGTTCGAGACGACGGTGCGTTCGGTGCTCGCGCGCTACGGCTACCAGTACCTGCTGACGCCGATCGTCGAGCCGACCGCGCTGTTCGYGCGCGGCCTGGGCGAGGTCACCGACATCGTCGAGAAGGAGATGTACTCCTTCACCGACGCGATGAACGGCGACCGCCTGACGCTGCGCCCGGAGGCCACCGCCGGCATCGTGCGCGCGATGGTCGAGCACAACGCGCTGTACAACGGCCCGCTGCGCATCTGGACGATGGGCCCGATGTTCCGCCACGAGAAGCCGCAGAAGGGCCGCTACCGCCAGTTCCACCAGCTGGACGTCGAGGCGCTCGGTTTCGCGGGCCCCGACGTCGATGCCGAGCTGATCCTGATGACCCGCCTGCTGTGGCGCGAACTCGGCCTGGTCGAGGGCGAGCACGTGCGGCTCGAGCTGAACAGCCTCGGCCAGCCCGACGAGCGGCGCGCGCACCGCGAGGCGCTGGTCGCGTACTTCGAGCAGCATGCCGCCGCGCTCGACGAAGACTCGAAGCGCCGCCTGCACAGCAACCCCCTGCGCATCCTCGACAGCAAGAACCCGGCACTGCAATCGCTGATCGAGGCGGCGCCGAAGCTGATGGACTTCCTCGGCGAGGCCTCGCTCGCGCACTTCGGCACCGTGCGCGCGATCCTCGACGCCGCGGGGCTGCCGTACCGCGTCAACCCGCGCCTGGTGCGCGGCATGGACTACTACAACCTCACCGTCTTCGAGTGGGTCACCGACCAGCTCGGCTCGCAAGGCACGGTGTGCGGCGGCGGCCGCTACGACGGCCTGATCGAGCAGCTGGGCGGCAAGCCGGCGCCGGCGGTGGGCTTCGGCCTGGGCATCGAGCGGCTGCTGCTGCTGATCCAGGAGCTGAAGCTGCCGGTGCCGAGTGCGGCGCCGCGCGCCTACGCGGTGCTGATGTCGCCGGCGGTGCTGCCGCAGGCCCTGGTGACGCTGCAGGCGCTGCGCGCGGCCGGCGTGTCGGTGCAGATGCATGCCGGTGGCGGCAACATGAAGGCGCAGTTCAAGAAGGCCGATGCCAGCGGCGCCGCCTGGGCGCTGATCTTCGGCGAATCGGAGCTGGCGGCCGGCGAGGTGGCGCTGAAATCATTGCGTGACCCGGCTGTCACACAACGCAACTTGTCGCTCTCGGGCGTATCCGAGTGGGCGGCTGAACTGCGCAACGCATAATCCCGGCTTCGTCCGAAATTTCCAACGATCCCCATGGCCACCCACCTCGACCTCGAAGAACAAGAACAGATCGACCAGCTGAAGGCGTTCTGGAACCAGTACGGCAACCTGATCACCTGGGTGCTGATCCTGGCGCTGGGCGGCTTCGCGGCCTGGAACGGCTGGACGTACTACCAACGCGAGCAGTCGGCCAAGGCCGGCATGCTGTTCGACGAACTCGGCAAGGCCGTGACCGCCGGCAACGCCGACCAGGCCGGCCGCATCTTCGGCGAGATGAAGGAGCGCTTCCCGCGCACCGCCTTCGCGCAGCAGGCCGCGCTGCTCGCTGCCAAGCTGCAGTTCGAGAAGGGCCAGGCCGACGCCGCCCGCGCGAGCCTGACCTGGGCCAGCGAGAACGCGACCGAAGCCGAGTACCAGACGATCGCGCGCTTGCGCCTGGCCGGCCTGCTGCTCGACCAGAAGAAGTACGACGAGGCGCTGAAGGCGCTCGACGCCGCCACCTCGGCCGGTTTCGAAGGCCTGGTGGCCGACCGCCGCGGCGACGTGCTGCTGGCGCAGGGCAAGGCCGACGAGGCGAAGACCGCCTACAACCAGGCCTGGAAGAGCTTCGACAGCACGGTCGAGTACCGCCAGCTGGTCGAGGCCAAGCTGACGGCGCTCGGCGCCGCACCGGCGGCCAGCGCTGCCGCCTCTGCCGTGGTGGGCACCCCATGAAGGGACTGACGCGTCTCGCGTTGGCGCTGATGGTCGCGGCGCTGGCCGCCTGCGCGAGCAAATCCACCCGGCCCGGCCCGACGGTGCTCGAGGAGCTGACGCCGTCGATCGCCGGTCGCCAGGTCTGGACGCAATCGATCGGCACGCTGAAATTCCCGCTGGCCATCGTGGCGGCCGGCGGCAACTTCATCGCCGCCAGCGATGACGGCACCATCCAGGCCTGGCGTGCCGACACCGGCCAGGAAGTCTGGCGCGGCCAGGCCGATGGCCGGCTCAGCGCCGGCGTCGGCAGCGACGGCCGCTTCGTGAGCGTCGTGACCCGCGACAACCAGCTCGTGACGCTGGATGCCGGCAAGGAGATCTGGCGCAAGCAGCTGCCGGCACGCGTCAGCAGCGCGCCGCTGGTGGCCGGCGAACGCGTCTTCGTGATGAGCGTCGACCGCGTGGTGCAGGCCTTCGATGCGCTCGACGGCCGCAAGCTGTGGAGCTTCCAGCGCCCGGGCGATGCGCTGACGCTGTCGCAGCCGGGTGTCGTGATGGCGTTCAAGGACACGCTGCTGGTCGGGCAGGGGGCCAAGCTCACCGGGCTCGACCCGCTGCGCGGCACCGTGCGCTGGGAGGTGTCGCTCGCCTCGCCGCGCGGCACCAACGAGATCGAGCGCCTGGCCGACCTGGTCGCGCCGGCCGCACGCGTCGGCGACAGCGTCTGCGCGCGCGCCTTCCAGGCGGCCGTCGCCTGCGTCAATGCCGAGCGCGGCAGCCTCGCGTGGACGCGCAACGTCGGCGGCCTGCAGGGTGTCGCGGCCGACGCGGACGTGACCGTCGCGGCCGATGCCAGCGACCGCATCACCGCATGGCGCACCGCCAGCGGCGAGGTGGCGTGGAGCGTCGAGAAACTGCTGTACCGCAACCTGTCGTCGCCGCTGATCGTCAACAAGATGGCCGTGTTCGGCGACGTCGAGGGCTATGTGCACTGGCTGTCGACGGCCGACGGCAGCTTCAAGCTGCGCCTGCCGACCGATGGCAGCCCCGTGGTCGGCACGCCGGTGCTGAGCGGCACCACGCTGCTGGTGACCACACGCAACGGCGGGCTGTTCGCCTTCCGCCCCGAGTGAGACTGAGAACCTTCCCATGAAACCTGTGATCGCGGTCGTCGGCCGCCCCAACGTGGGCAAGTCGACCCTGTTCAACAGGATGACCAAGAGCCGCGACGCGATCGTCGCGGACTTCGCCGGCCTCACGCGCGACCGCCACTACGGCGACGGCCGCCTGGGCGACCGCGAGTTCATCGTCGTCGACACCGGCGGCTTCGAGCCCGACAGCACCACAGGCATCGTCAAGGAGATGGCCAAGCAGACGCGCCAGGCCGTCGCCGAGGCCGATGCGGTGATCTTCGTCGTCGACGTGCGCGCCGGCGTGTCGGCGCACGACCACGACATCGCCCGCTACCTGCGCTCGGTCAACAAGAAGGTGCTGCTGGCCGTCAACAAGGCCGAGGGCATGGTCGACTCGCCGCTGCTGGGCGAGTTCTACGAGCTCGGCATGGGCGAGCCGCACCCGATCTCGTCGGCGCACGGCCAGGGCATCCGCAGCCTGACCGAGGCTGCACTCGAAGACTTCCCGTTCGACGAAGAACCCGAGGAGCCGGAAGAGGGCGCGCCGATCCGCCTGGCCGTCGCCGGCCGGCCGAACGTCGGCAAGTCGACGCTGATCAACACCTGGCTCGGCGAGGAGCGCCTGGTGGCGTTCGACCAGCCGGGCACGACGCGCGACGCGATCACCGTGCCGTTCGAGCGCCATGGGCAGAAGTTCGAGCTGATCGACACCGCCGGGCTGCGCCGCAAGGGCAAGGTGTTCGAGGCGATCGAGAAGTTCTCGGTCGTCAAGACGCTGCAGGCCATCGCCGATGCGAACGTCGTGCTGCTGCTGCTCGACGCGACCCAGGGCGTGACCGACCAGGACGCGCACATCGCCGGCTACATCCTCGAGAGCGGCCGTGCGGTGGTGCTGGCCGTCAACAAGTGGGATGCCATCGACGACTACCAGAAGCAGACGCTCGAGCGCTCGATCGAGCAGCGTCTCGCCTTCCTGAAGTTCGCGCCGGTGCTGCGCATCTCGGCCATCAAGCGGCAGGGGCTCGGGCCGGTGTGGCAGGGCATCGCCGAYGCGCATGCGTCGGCCACCYGCAAGATGMCSACGCCGGTGCTGACGCGGCTGCTGCACGAGGCGGTGGAGTTCCAGACGCCCAAGCGCGCCGGTGCCTTCCGCCCGAAGCTGCGCTACGCCCACCAGGGCGGCATGAACCCGCCGGTGATCGTGATCCACGGCAACTCGCTCGAGCACGTGACCGACGTGTACAAGCGCTTCCTCGAAGGGCGCTTCCGGTCGCACTTCAAGCTGGTCGGCACCCCGCTGCGCATCGAGATGCGCTCGTCGAGCAACCCGTTTGCGGACAAAGAGTGACCGACAAAGATTGCTTCATTTGGCCCGCCATGCTGCGATGCAGCGCGGCGCTGTGTTAACGTGACGACCTCCATCACTTTCCATCACGGAGCATATCGTGAGCAATAAAGGGCAGCTTCTACAAGACCCGTTTCTGAACCTGCTTCGCAAAGAGCATGTTCCGGTGTCGATCTACCTCGTGAACGGCATCAAACTGCAGGGCCACATCGAATCCTTCGATCAGTACGTCGTCCTGCTGCGCAACACCGTGACGCAAATGGTCTACAAGCACGCGATCTCGACCGTCGTGCCCGGCCGCGCGGTGAATTTCCACGCCGCCGAGGCGCCGGAGCAGACCTGAGACCGCTGAGGCCGCTCGGGTGGGTGCGCCACCAACTTCCGAGGTGGCGTCCCGCATGACCGCTGCTGCTTCCAACGCCGCGGCGCAAGCCGCGTTGCCGCGCGCCATCCTGGTGGGTGTCGATTTCGGCGGTGGCTCCCATTTCGATGCGAGCCTCGACGAACTCGCGCTGCTGGCGGAATCGGCCGGCGACCTGCCGGTCGCACGCGTCACGGCGCGGCGCAAGTCGCCCGACCCGGCGCTGTTCGTCGGTTCCGGCAAGGCCGACGAGATCAAGGCCCTGGTGCTCGGCCACCAGGCCGAGGCAGTGCTGTTCGACCAGGCCTTGTCGCCGGCGCAGCAGCGCAACCTCGAACGCCACCTGGGCGTGGCCGTCGCCGACCGCACGATGCTGATCCTCGAGATCTTCGCCGCCCGGGCGCAGAGCCACGAGGGCAAGCTGCAGGTCGAACTCGCGCGGCTGCAGTACCTGTCGACACGCCTGGTGCGCCGCTGGAGTCACCTGGAGCGCCAGCGCGGCGGCATCGGCAACCGCGGCGGCCCCGGCGAGGCGCAGATCGAACTCGACCGCCGCATGATCGGCGAGCGCATCAAGTCCGTGAAGGAGCGGCTGGTGCGCGTGAAGAAGCAGCGCAACACGCAACGCCGCTCACGCGAGCGCAGCGGCACCTTCCGCATCTCGCTGGTGGGCTACACGAACGCCGGCAAGTCGACGCTCTTCAATGCGCTCGTGAAGGCGAAGAGCTATTCCGCCGACCAGCTGTTCGCGACGCTCGACACCACCACGCGCCAGCTCTACCTCGAAGACATCAGCCGCTCGGCCGCGCTCTCGGACACCGTCGGTTTCATCCGCGACCTGCCGCACAAGCTGGTCGAGGCCTTCGAGGCGACGCTGCAGGAGGCAGCCGACGCCGACCTGCTGCTGCACGTGGTCGATGCCGCGAGCCCGGTGCTGGCCGAGCAGATGGCCGAGGTGCAACGCGTGCTGGGCGACATCGGCGCGGCCGAGATCCAGCAGGTGCTGGTCTACAACAAGCTCGACAAGCTCGAATTCGCGCAGCATCCGCGCCATCATGCCGATGTGCTGGAACTTGAGGGCGGCGTGCGGGTCCCACGCGTCTTCGTCAGCGCGCTCGACGGCCGCGGCCTGCCGGAACTGCGCCGCATCCTGTCGGCCGCGGTGGCCGGCACGCTGCAGGACGACTTGAACGCCATGCATTCATCCTCAACTCCGCCATTGGCGTTCCCCTCGGGTCCGTCCGAGCTGCCCGACGCCGCAGCGTGAGCCCGAATCCTCTGCACACCCACATGACCATGAGCTCCAACCCAGTTCTGCCTGCCGCCGGCCCCGCCTCGCAGGTTCGTGACGTGGCCCATGCAGCCAAGGCCTTGCTGTCCGGTCTGGGCGGCGCCGCCTTCGCCAGCCTGCGGGGGGCGCGCTCCGGCGTCCAGGCCCCGGTGCTGAACAGCGGCGGTGGCCGTGGCGACGGCCCGCCCGATCTCGACGAACTGTGGCGCGATTTCAACCGCAAGCTGAGCGGCCTGTTCGGCGGCAAGGGCTCGCGCTCGAACGGCTCAGGCGGTGGCAGTGGCGGCAACGGCGGCAGTGGCGGCCCCGACATGCGCAGCGCCGGCATCGGCATCGGCCTGATCGCCGGCGTCGTCGTGCTGATCTGGGCCTTCAGCGGCTTCTTCATCGTGCAGGAAGGCCAGCAGGCGGTCATCACCTCGTTCGGCAAGTACAGCCACACCGTCGACGCCGGCTTCACCTGGCGCTTCCCGTACCCGTTCCAGGCGCACGAGACGGTGCCGGTCACGCAGCTGCGCACCAAGGAGATCGGCCGCAGCAACGTGGTGCAGGCCACCGGGCTGCGTGATTCGTCGATGCTGACGCAGGACGAGAACATCATCGACATCCGCTTCAGCGTGCAATACCGGCTGAAGGATGCGCGCTCCTACCTGTACGAGAACCGCAACCCCGATGACATCGTCGTCGAGCAGGCGGCCGAATCGGCGGTGCGCGAGATCGTCGGCAAGGCGAACATGGACTCGGTGCTGTACGAGCAACGCGATGCGATCGCGATCGACCTCGTCAAGTCGATCCAGACCCAGCTCGACCGGTTGCGCACCGGCATCCTGATCGTCAACGTCAACGTGCAGAGCGTGCAGGCGCCCGAGCAGGTGCAGACCGCGTTCGACGACGCGTTCCGCGCCGGTGCCGACCGCGAGCGCGCGAAGAACGAGGCGCAGGCCTATGCGAACGACGTGATCCCGAAGGCGCAAGGCACGGCTGCGCGGCTGCGCGAGGAGTCCGAGGCCTACAAGGCCCGCGTCGTCGCGACGGCCGAGGGTGATGCGCAGCGCTTCAACCAGGTGTTCACCGAGTACCAGAAGGCGCCCGGCGTCACGCGCGACCGCATGTACATCGACACGATGCGGCAGGTCTATTCGAGCGTCAGCAAGGTGATGGTCGACACCCGCGAGAACTCCAACCTGCTGTACCTGCCGCTCGACAAGCTGATGCAGCAGGTCGGCAGTGCCGTGCCCGCCACGGCAGCGCCGGCGACCACGCCCACCGAGGCCCCCGCCAGCACCACGGGCAGCGTCGACATCCGCTCGCGCGAAGGCCAGCGCAGCCGCGACCGCGACGGCCGCTGATCCCACGGCGAAGAGAACCGCAGAAAGCTCACCATGAATCGACTCGCCATGCTCGTCGCCGGTGCCCTGGTGGCACTGATGCTGCTGTCCTCCGTCCTGTTCATCGTCGACCAGCGCCAGTTCGCGGTCATCTATGCGCTGGGCGAGATCAAGGAAGTCATCTCCGAACCGGGCCTGAAGGCCAAGCTGCCGCCGCCGCTGCAGAACGTCGTCTTCCTAGACCGCCGCGTGCAGACGCTCGACAGCCCCGAGACGCGCCCGATCTTCACCGCCGAGAAGAAGRGCCTGGTCATCGACTGGCTGGTCAAGTGGCGCGTGATCGATCCGAAGCAGTTCATCCGCAACAACGGCACCGACATGCGCAATGTCGAGAACCGCCTGAGCCCGATCGTGCAGGCCGCCTTCAACGAAGAGGTGACCAAGCGCACGGTGCAGGCGATGCTCGCGACCGACCGTGACCGCGTGATGCAGGGCGTGCGGGTGCGCCTGACCGACGAGGCGAAGGCCTTCGGCATCGAGATCATCGACGTGCGGATCAAGCGCGTCGACTTCTCGGCCAACGTGACCAGCTCGGTCTACAGCCGCATGGAATCCGAGCGCAAGCGCGTGGCCAACGAGCTGCGTTCGACGGGTGCGGCCGAAGGCGAGAAGATCCGCGCCGATGCCGACCGCCAGCGCGAGGTGATCGTCGCCGAGGCCTACCGCGATGCACAGAAGGTGCAGGGCGATGGCGATGCGAAGGCGTCGGCGATCTATGCCGAGTCGTTCGGCCGCGATCCGCAGTTCGCCCAGTTCTACCGCAGCCTCGAGGCCTACCGCGCGACCTTCCGCAGCAAGTCCGACGTGATGGTGATCGACCCGTCGGGCGAGTTCTTCAAGGCGATGCGCGGCCCCGGCCGCGAGTCGGGCGCGGCACCGGCCCGGCCGAAGAAGCACGCGGCCTCTGCCGCTGCCGAGTGATCTCCGAGCTTCATGTGGGACACCCTGCTGGCCGCGCTGGCGTTGATCCTGGTGCTGGAGGGCGTGCTGCCCTTCCTCAGCCCGGGTGCGTGGCGGCGGGTGTTCGAGCGAGCGACCCGGCTGTCTGACGGCCAGATCCGGTTCATCGGCCTGAGCAGCATGCTCGCCGGCCTGATCGCCCTCTACTTCTGTCTGGGCTGACGGGGGAGGCACGCCAGTGCCTCGGGGCTGGGTCATCCACGCCGGTACAATCTCGTTTTTAATACCCGGTGATTCACATGTCGTCTGCTTGGCTCCTGCCCGAGCACATTGCCGACGTCCTGCCYGCGCAGGCACGGCGCATCGAGGATCTGCGTCGAGACCTGCTCGACGGGGCTCGCAGCTACGGCTTCGAACTGGTGATGCCGCCGCTGCTGGAGCACATCGAATCGCTGCTGTCGGGCACCGGCCGCGAACTCGACCTGAAGACCTTCAAGCTGATCGACCAGCTCAGCGGCCGCACGATCGGCGTGCGGGCCGACACCACGCCACAGGTCGCGCGCATCGATGCGCATCTGCTGAACCGCCAGGGCGTGGCCCGGCTGTGCTACTGCGGACCCGTCCTGCACACCCGCCCGTCCGGTGTGAACGTGACGCGCGAGCCGTTGCAGTTCGGTGCCGAGATCTACGGGCACCGCGGCCTCGAGGCCGACCTCGAGATCCAGGAGCTCGCGCTCGACCTGCTGCAGCGCGCCGGTGCGAACCAGCTGACGCTCGACATGGGCGACGCACGCATCGTGCGGGCCCTGCTGGCCGGCAGCGGTCTGCCCGCGCCGGCGGTGGCCGCGCTCTATGCCGCGCTCGCCGCGAAGGACCAACCCACCGTGGCCGAGCTCACGGCGTCGCTGCCCGAGCCGTCGCGCAGCGGCTTGCTGGCGCTGCTGCGGCTGTACGGCGGCGAAGAGGTGCTGGCGGCCGCCCGCACGCAATTGCCCGCGCTGCCGCTGATCACCGCGGCGCTCGACGACCTGCAGTGGCTCACGCAGCACCTGAAACAGGCGCACTCCGGGGTGCGCATCGGCTTCGACCTGGCCGATCTCGGCGGCTACGACTACTACAGCGGCGCGCGCTTCGCGGTGTATGCCGCCGGCTCCAGCGACGCGGTGGCGCGTGGCGGGCGCTACGACGAGGTCGGCGCGGTGTTCGGCCGCACCCGGCCGGCGGTCGGCTTCAGCCTGATCGACCTGAAGGAGCTGGTGCTGATCGCGCCGCCGCGGGCGATGCGGGCGGCGATCCGCGCGCCCTGGGGCGAGGATGCAGCGCTGCGCGCCGCGATCCGGCAACTGAGGGAGCAGGGCGAGTCGGTCGTCTGCATCCTGCCGGGGCATGAACACGAGGGCCAGGAATTCGACTGCGACCGCGAGCTGGTCGCGCAGGCCGGCCAGTGGCAGGTGCGAGCGCTCTGACGCCGCCTGCCGATCCACCCATTCGAGACATTGGACAGGACAGACATGGAACAGACACGCGGCGGCCACAACGTGGTCGTGGTCGGCACCCAGTGGGGCGACGAAGGCAAGGGCAAGGTGGTGGACTGGCTGACCGACCACGCGCAGGCGGTGGTGCGCTTCCAGGGCGGCCACAACGCCGGCCACACGCTGGTGATCAAGGGCGTCAAGACGGCGCTGCAGCTGATCCCGTCGGGCATCATGCGCGAGGGCGTGGCCTGCTACATCGGCAATGGCGTGGTCGTCGATCCGGTGCACCTGCTCGGCGAGATCGAGCGCCTGGAAGCCATCGGGCTCGAGGTGCGTTCGCGCCTGTTCATCAGCGAATCCTGCCCGCTGATCCTGCCGTTCCACGTCGAGGTCGACAAGGCGCGCGAGGCGCTGCGCGAGACCAGCGGCGCCGGCAAGATCGGCACCACCGGCAAGGGGATCGGCCCGGCCTATGAAGACAAGGTCGCGCGCCGCGCGCTGCGCGTGCAGGACCTGAAGCACCCCGAGCGCTTCGCGAAGAAGCTGCGCGAGCTGCTGGAGCTGCACAACTTCGCGCTGGGCGGCTACCTGAAGTCGAAGCCGCTGGAGTTCCAGCCGATCTACGACCTGGCGATGAAGGTCGCCGAGCAGCTCAAGCCGATGCTGGCCGACGTGGGCTACACGCTGTTCATGAAGCACCGCGAGGGCGCCAACATCCTGTTCGAGGGCGCGCAGGGCACGCTGCTCGACATCGACCACGGCACCTACCCGTACGTGACCTCCAGCAACTGCGTCGCCGGCAACGCGGCGGCGGGCGCAGGCGTCGGGCCGGACCTGCTGCACTACATCCTCGGCATCACGAAGGCGTACACCACGCGCGTGGGCAGCGGCCCGTTCCCGACCGAGCTCGACATGAACGAGCCCGGCACGGTCGGCCATCACCTGTCGACCGTCGGCCAGGAGCGCGGCACCGTCACCGGCCGCCCGCGCCGCTGCGGCTGGCTCGATGCCGCGCTGCTGAAGCGCTCGATGATCATCAACGGCATCTCGGGCCTGTGCATCACCAAGCTCGATGTACTGGACGGCCTGCCGGAGATCAAGGTCTGCGTCGGCTACGAACTGAACGGCAAGCGCATCGACATCCTGCCGCTGGATGCCGACGACATCGTGGCCTGCAAGCCGATCTACGACACCTTCCCGGGCTGGACCGAGCGCACCGCCGGCATCACGCAATGGGATGCGCTGCCGCTGAACGCGCGGCGCTACCTCGAACGCGTGCAGGAGTTCATCGGGCGGCCGATCGACATGGTGTCGACCGGTCCCGACCGCGAGCACACCATCCTGCTGCGCCACCCCTATCAAGCCTGACGCCTGGAGCCTTTGAACATGCTGACCGACGACGGCAAACACCTCTACGTGTCCTGGGACGAGTACCACATGCTGATCGAGCGCCTGGCGCTCAAGGTGCATGCCTCGGGCTGGGAGTTCGACCAGATCCTGTGCCTGGCGCGCGGCGGAATGCGACCRGGCGACGTGCTGTCGCGCGTGTTCGACAAGCCGCTGGGCATCATGTCGACGAGCTCGTACCGCGCCGAGGCCGGCACCATCCAGGGCCGGCTCGACATGGCGAAGTACATCACCCTGCCGAAGGGCGAGCTCGCCGGGCGCGTGCTGCTGGTCGACGACCTGGCGGATTCGGGCGTCACGCTGCGTGCGGTGGTCGACCGGCTGCGCGGCATGCCGGCGATCGCCGAACTGCGCTCGGCGGTGATCTGGACCAAGGGCGTGTCGAGCTACACGCCGGACTACTACGTCGAACTGCTGCCGACGAGCCCGTGGATCCACCAGCCGTTCGAGGAGTACGACGAACTCCGCCCGGACGGCTTGGCCAAGAAATTCGCCATTTGATGACCCACCCCCGAGGCGCTTCGCGCCTCCCCCTCGAGGGGGCACCGCCAGCGGCCCGGCAAAGCCGGTTCCGCGGCGGTCGCTTGATCAATGCGCGCGGTGCGGGCGCCAGAAAAGCAAAAAGCCAGCAGTTCATGCTGGCTTCGCTTGTATCTCTTGTTCCGTTGATGGTGCCCAGGAGAGGACTCGAACCTCCACGGAGTTACCCGCTAGTACCTGAAACTAGTGCGTCTACCAATTCCGCCACCTGGGCATYTCAGGAAGTCTTGGACTATATCATCAAAAACAACAACTTCTCCAATGCAACGCAAGTCGGCAACGAACTGATGAGCGAAGTCGAGGGCACGGTGCAAGGGCACCGCGACGGTCACGGATTCCTGGTCCGCGACGACCGGCAGGCCGATCTCTATCTGTCTCCGCAGGAAATGCGCGCGGTGCTGCACCGTGACCGCGTGAAGGCGCGCGTGATCCGCTACGACCGCAAGGGCCGGCCCGAAGGCCGCGTGCTCGAGATCATCGAGCGCAAGAAGGCGCCGATCATCGGCCGCCTGCTGCACGAGAGCGGCATCTGGCTGGTCGCCCCCGAAGACAAGCGCTACGGCCAGGACATCATGGTCCCGAAGAACGCGATCGCCAACGCGACCGCGGGGCAGGTGGTCGCGATCGAGCTGACCGAGCCGCCGTCGCTGTACTCGCAGCCGATGGGCCGCGTTTCCGAGGTGCTCGGCGAGATCGACGACCCCGGCATGGAGATCGAGATCGCGGTGCGCAAGTACGAGGTGCCGCACCGCTTCTCGCCCGAGACGCAGGCGCAGGCCGCGGGCCTGCCCGACAAGATCCGCGCGGTCGACCGCAAGGACCGCATCGATCTCACCGACGTCGCGCTCGTGACGATCGACGGCGAGGACGCGCGCGACTTCGACGATGCGGTGTACTGCGA
>NZ_JBFUGW010000116.1:0-19563 GCF_056402735.1 Rhizobacter sp. P3_C12 | reverse complement strand
GACGACGACGATGCCCGGCGTGCGGCCGGCCCGGCCGTCGCTGATGACCTCGGCCCCGATGCCGCTGACGCCGATGCCGCCCACGCCGGTGGCACCGCCCGTCATGCGTCCGCCCGCGACCGCCCCGGCCTACGCCGCCGGCGACACCACGCCCGAGGCGCTGTGGGCCGCGTTCTGCGAAGGCGCCGGCATCCACCTGCAGCCGCCGCAGGGCCTGAACCCGGCGYTGATGAAGGTGATCGGCGAGCTGCTGCGCCATTCGGTGGACGGCACGCTGAAGCTGGTCKCCACGCGGGCCGCCGCCAAGCAGGAGCTGCGCGCCGACGTGACGATGATCCAGGCCCGCAACAACAACCCGCTGAAGTTCTCGCCGGATGCCGGCACCGCGATCGAGCAGCTGCTGCAGCCGCCGATGCGCGGCTTCATGGTCGGCCCGGCCGCGGTGCACGATGCGATGGACGACCTGGTCGGCCACGCGATCGGCACGATGGTGGGCATGCGCGCAGCGCTCGAAGGCGTGCTCAAGCGCTTCGAGCCCTCGCAGCTCGAGGGCAAGCTCTCCGGCAACAGCGTGCTCGACAGCGTGCTGCCGATGAACCGCCGCGCCAAGCTGTGGGAGCTGTACCTGCAGCACTACCAGCGCATCCACGAAGACGCCCAGGAAGACTTCCACGAATTGTTCGGCAAGGCCTTCATCAAGGCCTATGAAGACCAGCTGGACCGCCTGGACGCCGAGCGCCATCCGGGCCGCACCTGACGGACGCATGCCCATGCTGCAAGTCGAGATCGCCGCCCGCAGCGAGGTAGGCGGGCGAAGCCGCAACGAGGACGACCTGCGCCATGGCGTGAGCGGGCCGTTCTGCTATGCCGTGCTGGCCGACGGGGCCGGCGGGCACCGGGGCGGCAACGTCGCCTCCGACATGGTGGTGCGCATGACGGCGCTCGGCCTGCAGTCGGCGACGCAGGCGACACCCGAGTACCTGACGCAGCTGGTGTGCGACACGCATGCGGCGATCAACGAGCAGCAGCAGGGCAAGCGCAGCGCCGAGCGCATGCACGCGACGCTGGTCGCGCTGTGGATCGACATGCGGCGCGAAGAAGCGCTGTGGACGCACGTCGGCGACTCGCGCCTGTACATGCTGCGCCACGGCCGCGTGTGCCACGTGACGCGCGACGACAGCGTCGTGCAGCGCATGGTCGACGCCGGCTACCTGACGCCGGAAGAGGCGATCGACCACCCGCACAAGAACCAGCTGCTCAGCGCGATGGGCACCGAGGGGCCGGTGGAGCCGAGCACGCTGGAGACCCACATGCCGATCGAGGATGGCGACGCCTTCCTGCTGTGCTCCGACGGCTGGTGGGATTTGTTTTCGAAGCGGGCGATCGAGTCGGCCTTCGCCGCCGCCGATTCGGCCGGGGACTGGCTGGACCGCATGGGCGAGAGCATCCGCGCCGCGGCCAAGCCGAAGCAGGACAACTACACCGCGATCGCGGTGTGGGTCGGCGACCCGTCGGAAACCACGCGGATGTCGGGGTTGTGGGAAGACGACACGCTGGGCGATGGAGCGGGCAAGGCGGCCCCTTGATCGTGGGATGCGTGACCTTGGTCGCTTCCGATGGGGGGTGGCAGCGGTCATGATCGCGGAATCTGTACGGAGGTCCCTGATGGACACGCTGAGCTTCAAGTCGTCTTCGCTGCGCCGCACTGCCGGCCTGGTCCTGGCTGCCGCGCTGGCCGCCCCGCTGCTGGCTGCGCCGCTGCGCGCCCAGGACATGGGCGACACCCGGGTGCTGAAGGGCAACAAGGTCACCGAGGCCAACCTGCTGGACGCGCTGACGCCGCCGCCGGAGCCGGTCGTCACGCGCAGCCTGAAGGTGAGCCGCGACGGCGCCGGCGTCTCGGCGCCGGAGCGCAAGGCGAGCGCCTCGCTGCTGATCACGTTCCTGACGAACTCGTCGGAGCTGACCGAATCGGCGAAGCAGCAACTCGACGTGGTGGCCGGCGCGCTGAAGAACGACCGGCTGGCCGACTACAGCTTCAACGTCGAAGGCCATGCCGATCCGCGCGGCAACGCCGACGCGAACATGGTGCTGTCCCAGCAGCGCGCCGAGAGCGTGCGCGACTACCTGGTGACGACGCACAGCATTGCCGCCGACCGCCTGAAGGCCGAGGGCAAGGGCGACCACGACCTGCTGAACCGCGCGGTGCCGGCGGCGCCGGAGAACCGGCGGGTGACGATCGTGACGAACACGAAGTAGGCTTTTCGAAGGTGGTCACAGCCTGTGACCACCTTGGGCTTCTCTGCCGGATGGAGCCAGTCGCGGCTTGGCCGTTGGCATACTGCAGCATTGCGGACATTGAATCGGGCCGCAGAGAGCCACCATGCTGAAGACAGAGCTGCTGCAGTTGATCGCGAACGGAGAGAGTTCCGGTGTCGAGTTCAAGCGCGACGACGTCCGCCCGGAACAGCTGGGCAAGGAGATCGTCGCGCTGGCCAATCTTCGCGGCGGCGTTGTGCTGCTAGGCGTCGAGGATGACGGCACGATCAGCGGCATCCGGCCCAACGAACATCGGCCGAACCTGGAACGCTGGGTCATGGATGCGGTGTTCGGACGCTGCGTCCACCCGATGATCCTGCCGTTCTACGAAGAAGTGACGTTGGATGACGGGCTGCGGGTGGCCGTCATCACCGTGGCCGAGGGCACCGCCAAACCCTACGTATTGCGCAGCAACGACCGCGAGGATGTCTACGTGCGTGTCGGCACGACCTCGCGGCTCGCGACACGGGAGCAGCAGGCCCAGCTGTTCGAGAGCGGCGGCATGCTGCACAGCGAAGTCCTTCCTGTTTCGGGAACCGGCCTGATCGACCTGGACCGCGACCGCCTCGCGGACTACCTGCTGTCTATTGCTGGCGACCTCGTCCTGCCCCAGACCGATGCCGAATGGGAGCAGCGCCTGCTGGGCCTCGGCTTCCTCACGCCCTCCTCCGCGGGTGGCCCGAGCGCCAGCATCGCCGGGCTGGTGCTGTTCGGCCGCAGTCCGCGGCGCGCACTTCGACAGGCGGGTGTGCGCTGGATGTCGTTTCCCGACACCGACATGGACTACCAGGCGCAGGACGACGTCGTCATCGATGGTCCGCTGCTGGCGCTGTGGCGCGGCGGGCACGACGGTCGGCCACGCGAGCGTGTCGAGGACGGTCTGGTCGAGCGCTTGATGAGCCGCATGCGCCCCTTCGTTTCGGACCCGCAGCCGCGGCTCGAAGAAGGCTTGCGCCGCGAGTCGAAGGACCGCTATGCGCCCGAAGCCCTGCGTGAGGCCGTGCTGAACGCGCTGGTGCACCGTGACTGGACGCGATCGACCCAGGTGGAGGTCGTCAACTACGTCGATCGCCTGGAGGTGACCAGCCCAGGACGGCTTCAGAACTCGATGACCGTCGACAAGGTGCTGGCCGGACAGCGCTCGGCGCGCAACGGCATCGTGGTCGACGTGATGCGCGACTACGGCTACGTCGACCACCGCAGCATGGGTGTGCGGCGCAAGATCGTTCCGCTGACGCGGGCGTTCGCGGGGCAGGATGCGCGACTGGAAGAATCCGACGATTTCTTTCGCGTCGTCTTGCCGGCGAGGGTGTCTTGATGTTGCCCAGCGAACGGGATGTGCAGACCTCCGGAGAACTCGCGGATGGCAACGCCGTGCAAGAGGTTCCCGTCCATGCCACGTTGACGACACAAGAAGCGGCCGACCTGATCGCGCTCGAGAACCAGCGCCTCCGCGACAGCGAGGAAGCGCTGGCCGAACTGGCGCGGCAGGCGCAGAACCTGAAGATGGGCTACGAGTGAGGTCCGCCGTGGATCTCTACGTAGAAGTCCTGCTGCGTCAAGGCCTCGTCCAGACCACCAAACTGCTGAGCCCTTACCGGGCCATCCTGTAGCCATGTCCGACATGCTCGTCACGCTCTACAAGCTGCCACCGCTCGACGACGCGCTGGCCGCCGTGCACCGCCACGGCATCATCGTGCGGCGGGCGCTCGCGCCCGAGAAGCCGCGCATCCTGGCCTGGGCGGCTGAACACTTCCCCGGCTGGGTGGCCGAGATCGACGTCGCGATCGGGCGCTTGCCCGTCGCCTGCTTCATCGCGGTTCGCGAGCAGCAGATCGTCGGCTTCGCGTGCCACGACGCGACCTGCAAGAACTTCTTCGGGCCCGAGGGCGTGCTCGATGCGGTGCAAGGCCAGGGCGTCGGGCGGGCGCTGCTGCTGGCCGCGCTGCATGCGCAACGCGAACTCGGCTACGCCTATGCGGTCATCGGCAGCGCCGGGCCGAAGGCGTTCTACGAGAAGACGGTCGGCGCCGTCGTGATCGAGGGCTCGTCGCCCGGAATCTATGCCGGCATGCTTCGGCCAGAGTCCAGGTGACGAGACACTCGAGCGCTCCTGATTCACACTCGCTGCATCGCCGCCTCGCCGACCGCTGCGCAAGTGGCGGAACGGGCAGGCGAATGAGAATGCCGGAAATCACGGATCGAGTTCCTGGCCCTCGTACTCTTGCGGCGGCACCTGCGATGACAGCTCCACCAACGATTCGGACCCTCGCGAAGAAGACGAGGACGCTGAACCTGATTGGCTGGGGTCATCCGCCGAAGCTCCCTGCGATGGCTGCTGACCGGAAAGTCTTTTGACCAGCTCCCTCTGCAGGAAATAGGCTCCAGTGCTGACCAAGCCTGTTGTCAGTCCGACACCTGCCAAGCCAACTGCCGCCTCCGTGCTGCAGTTGAATTCATTGAGTACGATTCCCACCCCGCACCCCAAAACCCCTAGATTCGCAACAAGAGCTGGGACGCCCACAACCACCGCCGTACCCGCCAAACACTGGGCAAGCGATTTCAGGCAACTCCTGGCACAAGACCGGACTTCCCTCACCTCGTCGCCGACAGTCCCCTTCTGTTCTTGATCCTCCAGGCGGTCTTCCTGCCCGCTGACAGAACTGCTCCGTGATAGGTTGATGTCCGTGTTCATACGGGGTTCCTGCGCAGGCCGTCGAGCCTTCCTGGTATTCGCGTGTTCATGGCCAGTCCGATTTTTGAGAAGTTGCAGAGACGATGCATGTCCGAACTGAGCCCGCGCATCGCAGGTTGCCGATTCGGACACCGCATGAGTGGCCAGAACGCAGATTCGGTTCCAGCACGAGCCGTCTCTTCGCCCTCGCGTACCTCTACGGGATCCACGACGACGGGGCCACGTGCGACATGCCATCGCTCCCGCGATGGCAACCCGCATCGACACTGATCGGCTCAGTCGATCAGCCGCCCCTGCTTCAGCCGCAGCACCCGGTCGCAGCGCTTCGCCAGCCCCTCATCGTGCGTGACCATCACGAAAGCCGTGCCCTGGTTGCGCGCCAGCTCCAGCATCAACGCGAACACACCATCGGCCGTCTCGCGGTCGAGGTTGCCGGTCGGCTCGTCGGCCAGCACGCAGGCCGGCTTGCCGGCCAAAGCCCGCGCGATCGCCACGCGCTGGCGCTCACCGCCTGACAGCTCCGACGGCCGGTGGTGCACGCGCGCAGCGAGCCCCACCTGCGCGAGCACCGCCTGCGCCTGCTCACGCGCCTCGGGCTGCGTCAGCCGGCGGATGCGCAGCGGCATCGCGACGTTGTCGAGCGCCGTGAACTCCGGCAGCAGGTGGTGGAACTGGTAGACGAAGCCCAGGTGCCGGTTGCGCCAGACACCCTGCTCGGTCGCATTCATGTGCGAGAAATCGCGGCCCTTCAGCTGCACCGCACCGCTGGTCGGCGCCTCGAGCCCGCCCATCAGGTGCAGCAGCGTGCTCTTGCCCGAGCCCGACGCGCCGACCACCGCCACCG
Organism: Rhizobacter sp. P3_C12; assembly: GCF_056402735.1. Lineage (NCBI taxonomy): Bacteria > Pseudomonadati > Pseudomonadota > Betaproteobacteria > Burkholderiales > Sphaerotilaceae > Rhizobacter > Rhizobacter sp. P3_C12. The sequence continues at coordinate 13,705 of NZ_JBFUGW010000116.1, read as the reverse complement.
TCTCGCCGGCCCGCACGCTCAGCGCCACGCCCTGCAGCACGTGCACATCCAGCCCGCCTTCGCTGAAGCGCTTGTGCAGCGCCTGCGCATCGATCACCAGCTCGCGCGAGTCACTCATAGCGCAGCGCCTCCGCCGGTTGCACGCGGCTCGCGCGCCAGCTCGGGTAGAGCGTCGCGACGAACGACAGCACGAGCGAGATCAGCGTGATCGGCACGATGTCGGCGGCCTGCGGGTCGCTCGGCATGCGGCTGATCAGGTAGATGCTCGACGGCAGGAAGCTGGTGCGCAGCAGGTGCTCGATGAAGGGAACGATCACGTCGATGTTCAGCGCGATCAGCAGCCCGAAGCCGACGCCCGACAGCGTGCCGATGATGCCGGAGGCCGCGCCCTGCACCATGAAGATGCCCATGATCGAGCGCGGGCTCGCGCCCAGCGTGCGCAGGATCGCGATGTCGGCCTGCTTGTCGGTGACGGTCATCACGAGGGTCGAGACGAGGTTGAAGGCGGCCACCGCGACGATCAGCGTCAGGATGATGAACATCAGCCGCTTCTCGAGCTGCACCGCGGAGAACCAGTTGCGGTTGGTGCGGGTCCAGTCGCTGACGATGAACTGCGGGCCGAAGGCCTGCGACAGCTGCTCGGCGACATCGCGCGCCTGGAACAGGTCCTTCAGGCGCAGCTGCACGCCGGTCGGGCCGTCGGTGCGGAACAGCTTGGCGGCATCGTCGACGTGGATCATCGCGAGGCCGCTGTCGTACTCGTAGTGGCCGGCGTTGAAGGTGCCGACCACCGTCATCTGCTTGAGCCGCGGCACCACGCCGGCCGGCGTGACCTGCCCGCCCGGCGCGACGATCGTGATCTTGTCGCCCTCGTGCACGCCGAGCGAACGCGCGAGCTCGATGCCGAGCACGATGCCCCACTCGCCGGGCACCAGCTTGGACAAGGTCTTGTCCTTGATCTCCGCGGCGAGGTCGGTGACGGTGGCCTCGTCGTCCGGCGAGATGCCGCGGACGATCGCGCCGCGCATGTCGTCGCCGCGTGCGATCAGCGCCTGCGCCGCGATGAACGGCGCGGCACCGATCACCTGCGGGTTCTCGCGCGCCTGCTTCGCGGCGAGGTGCCAGTCGGGCAGCGCCTGGCCCTGGCCGTCCATCACCTCGACGTGGGCGACGACCGACAGCATGCGATCACGCACTTCCTTCTGGAAGCCGTTCATCACCGACAGCACGATGATCAGCGCCGCGACGCCGAGCGCGATGCCGAGCATCGAGACGCCGGAGATGAAGGAGATGAAGCCGTTGCGACGGCCGGTGCGACCGGCGCGCGTGTAGCGCACGCCGATCTGTAATTCGTAGGGCCAGTTCATAGGTGCGCGGATGCTACCCGGAATGCCCTCCGGATCGCGCCGCTCACAGGCGTTCGATGCGGGCGAAGGCGCTGTGGTTGTGGATCGACTCGAAGTTCTCGACATCGACCGTGTAGCGCCCGATGCGCGGGTCGGCGTTCAGCCCGAGCGCCACGTCGCGCACCAGGTCCTCGACGAACTTCGGGTTCTCGTACGCATGCTCGGTGACCCACTTCTCGTCGGCCCGCTTGAGCATCGGCCAGATCTCGCTCGACGCCGCGTTCTCGGCGAAGCGCACCAGCTCGCCCCACGGCACGTCCTGCAGCAGCTCGGCGCGGATCGTCACGTGCGAGCGCTGGTTGTGCGCGCCGTAGTCGGAGATCTCCTTCGAGCACGGGCACAGCGATTTCACCGGCACCAGCACCTGCGACCACACGACCGGCTTGCCGTCGCGCATCTCGGCGACCCAGCTGCCCTGGTAGTCGAGCAGGCTCTCGACGCCCGACACCGGCGCGCGCTTGCGGATGAAGAACGGGAACTTCACCTCGACGCGGCCGTGCGTCGCGTGCAGCTTCTCGAGCATCTCGGCGAAGCGCAGCTTCAGGCCATCGGCATCCAGCGGTTCGTGCAGCGCATCGAGCCACGCGACGAAGCGCGACATGTGCGTGCCCTTCTGCTCGGCCGGCAGCGCCACGTCGAGCTCCCACTGGCCGATCGTCGGCTGCACGGCCTTGCCGAACTTCAGCTGCAGCGGGTAGCGCACGTCCTTCACGCCGACGCGCTGGATCGCCAGATGGCGCTCGTCGCGCTCGCTCTGCGTGTCGGGGATGTGCAGCGCGTCTTTCAAATTCGTCATGTGATTCATGTCGGACTTCTATCTGTCAACGGCCTGAAGGATGACAGGAATCAGTGCGCACACGGCGCGAAAGGACTTGACGACGCCGTTCAAACGGTCTCAGCGGTGGGTGGCAGCGGGCCTGACGAGCGCCGGCCGCGCGCCGAAGCGCTTCAGGATCGACTGCTCGATGCCCGCCGCATCCAGCCCGCAGGCCGCCAGCAGCCTGGCCGGGTCGCCATGCTCGACGAAGACATCGGGCAGGCCCAGTTGCAGCACCGGGATCTCGATGCGCTCGGCCTGCAAGGCCTCCAGCACCGCGCTGCCGGCGCCACCCATCAGGCAGCCCTCTTCGACCGTGACGATCGCATCGTGCGTGCGTGCGAGCTCGGCCACCAACGCGACATCGAGCGGCTTCACGTAGCGCATGTTGGCCACCGTCGCGCCCAGTGCCTCGCCGGCGGCCAGCGCCGGGTACAGCAAGGTGCCGAAGGCGAGGATCGCGATGCGCTCGCCGCGGCGGCGCACCTCGCCCTTGCCCCAGGGCAACGAGCTCAGTTCGGGATCGATCGCGATGCCCGCGCCGGCGCCGCGCGGGTAGCGCACCGCGACCGGGTGGTCCTGCTCGAACGCGGTGGTGAGCAGCTGGCGGCATTCGCGCTCGTCGGCCGGCGCGAGCACGCTCATGTTCGGCACGCAGCGCAGGAACGCGATGTCGTAGGCGCCGGCATGCGTGGCGCCGTCGCCGCCCACCAGGCCGGCGCGATCGAGCGCGAACACCACCGGCAGGTTCTGGATCGCCACGTCGTGCAGCAACTGGTCGTACGCACGCTGCAGGAAGGTGGAGTAGATCGCGACCACCGGCTTCAGCCCTTCGCAGGCCAGGCCGGCGGCGAACGTCACCGCATGCTGCTCGGCGATGCCGACATCGTGGTAGCGCTCGGGGAAGCGCTTCTCGAACTCGACCATGCCCGAGCCTTCGCGCATCGCCGGCGTGATGCCGATCAGGCGCTTGTCCTTCTCGGCCATGTCGCACAGCCACTGGCCGAAGATGTTCGTGAAGGTGGGCTTGCTCGGCTTGGCCTTCGGGAAGCCCTCGGCCGGGTCGAACTTGCCCGACGCCGCGTGGTACTTGACCGGATCGGCCTCGGCCAGTTTGTAGCCGTAGCCCTTCTTCGTGACGACGTGCAGGAACTGCGGGCCCGGACGGTCGCGCAGGTTCTCGAGCGTGGGAACCAGCGAATCGAGGTCGTGGCCGTCGATCGGGCCGACGTAGGTGAAACCGAACTCCTCGAAGATCGTGCCGGGCACGACCATGCCCTTCGCATGCTCCTCGAAGCGGCGTGCCAGCTCGAACAGCGGCGGCGCGTTCTTCAGCACCGACTTCGCGCCCTCGCGCGCCGCGGCGTAGAACTTGCCGCTCATCAGCCGCGCCAGGTACTTGTTCAGCGCGCCGACCGGCGGCGAGATCGACATGTCGTTGTCGTTCAGCACCACCAGCATGTTGGCCTGCGACACGCCGGCGTTGTTCAGCGCCTCGAAGGCCATGCCGGCGGTCATCGCGCCGTCGCCGATGATCGCGACCGAGCGGCGCTCCTCGCCCTTCAGCTTGGCGGCCATCGCCATGCCGAGCGCGGCCGAGATGGAGGTCGACGAGTGCGCGGTGCCGAAGGTGTCGTACTCGCTCTCGTCGCGCCGCGGAAAGCCCGACAGCCCGCCCGCCTGGCGCAGCGTGGGCATGCGCTCGCGCCGGCCGGTGACGATCTTGTGCGGGTAGGTCTGGTGGCCCACGTCCCACACCAGCCGGTCGTGCGGCGTGTTGAACACATGGTGCAGCGCGACGGTGAGCTCCACCGTGCCAAGGTTGGACGACAGGTGCCCGCCGGTCTCGGCGACGCTGTGCAGCAGGAAGTCGCGCAACTCGCTCGACAGCTGCTTGAGCTCGAGGCGCGACAGCCGGCGGATGTCGGCCGGGCTCTGGATGGTGTGCAGCAGGGTGTGGTTCATCGGCGGTTCAGGAGTCACGTTCGACCACTTTGTCGGCCAGCATGCCCAGCAGGCCGGTGCTCGGGAGGCCGCTGCRCAACAGCGCCGCATGGGCCTGGTCGCGCAGCTGCGCGGCATGCCGGCGCGCGGGCTCCAGGCCCAGCACGCTGACGTAGGTCGGCTTGTTGTTGTCCATGTCCTTGCYGGCGGTCTTGCCGAGGGTTTCGGAGGCCTGCGTCACGTCGAGGATGTCGTCGACCACCTGGAACGCGAGGCCCAGGGCGTCACCATACTCCGCCAGCGCCTGCCAGGCCACCGGATTCGTACGCCCGCAGGCCGCCCCCATCAGCACGCTGGCCTGCAGCAGGGCGCCGGTCTTGCGGTGGTGCATGTCGCGCAGCGTGTGCTCGTCGAGCGTGGCGCCGATGCTGGCGAGGTCGATCGCCTGGCCGCCGGCCATCCCGGCATGGCCGGCCGAACGCGCCAGCAGCGAGCACAAGCGGGCCTGCAGCGCCGGCTCGACGCCCTCGCCGGGCGTCAGCACCTCGAAGGCCAGCGCCTGCATCGCGTCGCCGGCCAGCATCGCCTGCGCCTCGCCGTACTGAACGTGCACCGTCGGCTTGCCGCGGCGCAGCACGTCGTTGTCCATGCAGGGCATGTCGTCGTGGATCAGCGAGTAGGCGTGGATCAGCTCCACCGCGCAGGCGGCCCGCAACGCCGCCTCGCACTGGCCGTCGACCGCCCGGGCCGCCGCCAGCACCAGCAGCGGGCGCAGCCGCTTGCCGCCGTCGAGCACGCCGTAGCGCATCGTCTGGCCGAGTCCGGCCGGGGCCTCGGCGGGCACCCAGCGCGACAGCGCGGCTTCGACCGATTCCAGCTCGGCACGCGCCCATTCATCAAATTCGATCAAGCTCATCCCCCGGACCACGGCTTCAGTTGGCCTTCTTCGAGCACCTGCACCTGCTGCTCGACGGCGCTCAGGCGCTCGCGGCAGTAATTGAGCAGATCTGCACCCCTCTTGTAGCTTTCAAGCAGCTTCTCCAGCGGAAGCTGCCCACCCTCCATCGCGACGACCAGGCGCTCGAGCTCGGACAGGGCGTCTTCGTAGCTGGCGGGCGCATCGGTCTGCGCGGGTGTGGAAGAGGTCTTCGGCATGTCGTGACACAAAAACGAGCATTGTAGTCAGCGACCATCCCGAGACCCAGGCCCGAGCGGCCGCTTCATCACTTCATCCCCCCAAAGAGGGACGACCTGCGGCGCCACGGCTACAATCCCGCCCTCGCTGGTTCCAACGCGCCGTGCGCAGCGAGACCTCCCACCCCCGGCAGCGCCCCGTGGTGGCACGTTCACATCGGTTATAGGAGACCCTCGGGATCATGTCCGACCTGAGCCTCGCTCTTCCAGCTCTCGAGCGCCAAAGCAAACCCCACAGCGCCCAACTCCCCGTCTCCGCGTACTTCGACGACGACCTCCATCGCCGCGAGATGGAGCTCATCTTCCAGCATGGGCCCCGCTACCTGGGGCACGAACTCGCGGTTCCCGACATCGGTGACCACTACGCCCTGCCCCAGGAGGGCGAGGGCCGCGCACTGGTGCGCACCGCACAGGGGATCGAGCTGATCTCCAACGTCTGCCGGCACCGGCAGGCGGTGATGCTGCGCGGGCGCGGCAACACCGGCAGCCACATCGTGTGCCCGCTGCACCGCTGGACCTACGACCTGAAGGGCCAGCTGATCGGCGCGCCGCACTTCCCGGCCGACCCCTGCCTGCACCTGAACCGCTACAAGACGCAGACCTGGAACGGCCTGGTCTTCGAGGCCAACGGCCGCGACGTGGCCGCCGACCTGGCCGCGCTCGGCCCGCGCGCCGACCTGGATTTCAGCGGCTACGTGCTCGACCGCGTGCACATGCACGAGTGCGACTACAACTGGAAGACCTTCATCGAGGTCTACCTGGAGGACTACCACGTCGGCCCGTTCCACCCGGGGCTGAGCCAGTTCGTCAGCTGCGACGACCTGGCCTGGGAGTTCGGCCGCCACCATTCGGTGCAGACGGTCGGCCCGAAGAACGCGCTCGCGAAGGCCGGCTCCGACACCTACCGCAAGTGGCACGACGCGGTGCTGGCGTTCCGCAGCGGCCGCTTCGACAACCCGGTGCCGGCGCACGGCGCGATCTGGCTCACCTACTACCCGAACGTGATGGTCGAGTGGTATCCGCACGTGCTGGTGGTGTCGACGCTGTACCCGAAGGGGCCGCAGAAGACGTTGAACGTCGTCGAGTTCTTCTACCCGGAAGAGATCGCCGCCTTCGAGCGCGAGTTCGTCGACGCGAACCAGGCGGCCTACCTCGAGACTTGCGTCGAGGACGACGAGATCGCGCTGCGCATGGATGCGGGCCGGCGTGCGCTGCACGAGCGCGGCGACAACGAGGTCGGCCCCTACCAGACGCCGATGGAAGACGGCATGGAGGAGTTCCATGCCTGGTACCGCAAGGCGATGAAGCTGGCCGTCTGACGGGACATCGCGCATCGGGCGAGAATCGCCCGATGCGCTCCGCCCCCGTCCTGATGATCCTCGCGTCGTTCCTGTTCGCCAGCATGGGGGTCTGCGTGAAGCTCGCCTCCGCCTACTACCCGCCGGGCGAGATCGTCTTCTACCGCGGCCTGACCGGCACGCTGCTGCTGGCGGCGCTCACGCGCTGGCGCGGCGGCACGCTGCGCACCAACGTGCCCTCGATGCACTTCTGGCGCAGCCTGACCGGCGTGTCGGCGCTGTGCCTGTGGTTCTACTCGATCAGCAACCTGCCGCTGGCCACGTCGATGACGCTGAACTACATGTCGTCGGTGTGGATGACGCTGTTCCTGATCGGCGGCGCCGCGGTGCTGGGCACTGCCCGCGTTGACGGCCGGCTGATCGCGACGGTGCTGACCGGCTTCATCGGCGTCGGGCTGATCCTGCGCCCGACGATCGCCGAGAACCAGCTGTGGCACGGCCTGATCGGGCTGCTGTCGGGCGTGGTCTCGGCCACCGCCTACCTGCAGGTCTCGGCGCTCGGCAAGGCGGGCGAGCCCGAGTCGCGCATCGTCTTCTACTTCTCGCTCGGCGGCGTGCTGGCCGGCGCGCTCAGCATGCTGTGGACCGGCATGCACGCCCACACCTGGATCGGCGCCGCGCTGCTGCTGGCTGTCGGGCTGCTCGCGACCTCGGCGCAACTGCTGATGACGCGTGCCTACAGCACCGGCAAGACGCTGGTGAATGCGAGCCTGCAGTACCTGGGCATCGCGTTCTCGTTCGCGTACGGCGTGCTGGTCTTCAGCGACCCGGTGACCTGGATGGCGCTGGCCGGCATGGTGCTGATCGTCGGCGCCGGGCTCGCCGCGACGCGGCTGCGCCAGGAATCCCCCCCGCAACGCGACATCTCCGTCCTGCCCGAAAGCTGAAAGGCCCCTCCGATGATCCGACCGCCGCTGATCTCCGCCGCCGAACTGCAACAGGCGCTCGCCCAGCCCCAGCCGCCGCTGGTGCTCGACTGCAGCTTCGACCTCGCCGATGCCGCGGCCGGCGAGCGCAGCCACCGCGAAGGCCACATTCCCGGCGCGCTGTACGTGAACCTGAACGAGGACCTGTCCGGCCCCAAGACCGGCCGCAACGGCCGCCACCCGCTCGCCGACCGCGCCGACTACGCGCGCTGGATGGGCCGCATCGGCATCGTGCCGGGGCGCGAGGTCGTCGTGTACGACCGGCAGGCCGCGATGTACGCGGTGCGCGCCTGGTGGGTGCTGCTGTGGATGGGCCACCGGGAGGTGCGCGTGCTCGATGGCGGGCTCGCCGCGTGGCAGGCCGCCGGCGGGGCGATGTCTCAGGAGATCGTGCAGCCGGTGCCGGCCGCCCTCTACCCGGACACAGTGCCGCAGCGGCCGACGATCGACGCGCAGCACCTGCAGCAGCGCCTGGGCGACCTGCTGGTGCTGGACGCCCGCGCGCCGGAGCGCTACCACGGCGAGGTCGAGCCGATCGACGCGGTGGCCGGCCACATCCCCGGCGCGAAGAACCGCTTCTTCAAGGACAACCTGCAGGCGGACGGCCGCTTCAAGCCGGCCGGGCAGCTGCGCGCCGAGTTCACGGCTGCGCTCGGCGGCCGCGCGCCCGCCGAGGTCGTGAACCAGTGCGGTTCGGGCGTGACCGCCTGCCACAACCTGCTGGCGATGGAGATCGCCGGGCTGCACGGCGCGGCGCTGTACCCGGGCTCGTGGAGCGAATGGTCATCCGACAGCAGCCGCCCGATGGAGAAATCTCCCCGCTCGTGAGCGGGGTTTGACCGTCGTCAAGCTGCGGACTACCGTGCAGGGAACACTGGAGGCGCCAGACGGTCCCACGAGAGTTCCCACTGCAAGGAGATGACCATGTTCCATCRCATCCTGGTCCCGACCGACGGTTCGGACATCACGAAGAAGGCGACCGACACGGCCATCGCGCTGGCCAAATCGGTCAACGCGCGGGTCTACACGGTGAGTGTCAAGGAGCCGTTCCCGTACAGCGCGATCTCGGAGATGCAGCCGACGCCGCCGCAGGAGTTCTTCGACGCGCAGGAGCGCATCGCGTCATCGCGGGTCAAGGCGGTGCGCGACGACTGCGTCGCGCTGGGCGTGCCCTGCGAGGCGCACACGCTGGAGGCGCTGCACCCCTGGGAGGCGATCATCGACCACGCCCGCCGCCAGGAGTGCGACCTGATCGTGATGGCCTCGCACGGCCGGCGCGGCGTCAGTGCGCTGCTGCTGGGCAGCGAGACGCAGAAGGTGCTGACGCACAGCAAGGTGCCGGTGCTGGTGGTTCGTTAGTGATGGTGCGCGTGGCTGGCGACGAAGATCACGATCGCCAGCCCGACGCCCAGCCACGCCAGCTGGGCCGCCGTGTCCTTGGCCGACAAGCGATGCTGCAGCTGCGGGATCAGGTCGGCCACCGCCACGTAGATGAAGCTGCTCGACGCGACGACCAGCAGGTAGGGGAACAGCGCCTCCCACGGCCCGACCACCACGTAGCCGACCACGCCGCCGACCACCGCGGCCATGCCCGACATCGCGTTGTAGAGCAGCGCCTTGCGGCGTGACAGCCCGGCGTTCAGCAGCACGATGTAGTCGCCGACTTCCTGCGGGATCTCGTGCGCGATGATCGCCAGCGCCGTGAACATCCCGAGCCGCGTGTCGGTCAGGAAGGCGGCCGCGATGATGATGCCGTCGCAGAAATTGTGGATGCTGTCGCCCAGCAGCACCGTCCAGCCGCCGCGGCCGGCCTGGTGCTTGTCGAACCCGTGGTGGTGGTGGTGCTCGTCGCCTTCATGGTGATGGCCGTGGCGGTACAGCTCCGCCTTCTCGAGCAGGAAGAAGAACAGCAGCCCGGCCAGCAGCGTCATGAACAGGCTCTGCGGGCTGGCCTTGCTCTCGAAGGCCTCGGGCAGGATGTTCAGCAGCGCGGTGCCCAGCAGCACGCCGGCCGACAGGCTGACCAGGTGGTGGACGATGCGGCCCAGCACGTTGACCGTCAGGCTCGCGGCGAGCAGCACCGACAGCAGCCCGCCGGCAAAGGTCGCGAGCACGATGTAGAGAAGGGTCATGGGACTCGATCAAACAAAAGCCGCGCGATGTGCGCGGCTCGGGCAAAAGCAGAGAGGCCGTTCAGGCGACGCCGTGCGCCTTGAACCAATCCAGGCAGCGCCGCCAGCCGTCCTGGGCGGCCTCGGGGCGGTAGCTCGGCCGGTAGTCGGCGTGGAAGGCGTGCGGCGCGTCGGGGTAGAGCACGATCTCGGAGGCCCGGGCCGCGGCATTGCCCGCGTCCAAGGCTGATTTCATCTTATCAACCGTGTCAAGCGGGATGCTGGTGTCGGCGGCGCCGTACAGGCCCAGCACCGGGCCGTGCAGCCGGCCGGCGATGTCGAGCGGGCGGCGCGGCTGCAGTTCGGTGGCCGGCGTCGCGAGCTTGCCGTACCACGCGACACCCGCCTTCACCGCCGCGTTGTGCGCATCGAACAGCCAGGTGATGCGCCCGCCCCAGCAGAAGCCGGTGACGCCCAGCCGCGACACATCGCCGCCCTGCGTCGCCGCCCAGCTGACGGTGGCGTCCAGGTCGTTCAGCACCTGCGCGTCGGGCACCTGGCTGATCAGCTCGGCGTGCAGCAGCGCGACATCGGTGTAGGCCTTCGCGTCGCCCTGGCGCACGAACAGCTCGGGCGCGATCGCGAGGTAGCCCTGCTTCGCGAAACGCCGCGCCACGTCGGCAATGTGTTCGTGCACGCCGAAGATCTCGCTGACCACGACGATCACCGGCAACCGGGTGCCGCCGGCCGGCATCGCGCAGTACGCGGGCATCGAGAACCCGCCGACCGGGATCTCCACCGGCCCGGCGGCCAGGCCGTGGGCATCGGTGGCGATGGCGTGGGCGGTGATCGGCTGCACCGATGCGGCATAGCCCTGGCCTGCGGTGATGAGCATGGCGGTCCCCCTGGACGATGCGTGTGAGTGGGCGCGATTCTATTTTCTGGGCGCAGTCCCTGGCCACGACGAGGTCTGCGTGCAAACCAAGTGAGAATCGCGCGATGACCAGCCGATTCCCCGACCACCTTGCGGCCATCGACATGGGCTCGAACAGTTTCCGCCTGGAGATCGGCGAACTCAGCCCCGGCCGCTACAAGCGCATCGATTACCTGAAGGAGACCGTTCGCCTCGGCGCCGGCCTCGACAAGTCGGGCCTGCTGACCGAAGACGCGACGCTGCGCGGCCTGGCCTGCCTGGGCCGCTTCGCGCAGCGCCTGCGCGGCTATGCACCGGGCCAGGTGCGCGCGGTCGCGACGCAGACGCTGCGCGAGGCGCGCAACCGCGACGCCTTCCTGCTGCGCGCCCAGGAGGTACTGGGCCATCCGATCGAGGTGATCTCGGGCCGCGAGGAAGCGCGGCTGATCTATGCCGGCGTCGCGYGGCTGCAGCCGTCGGACGAGCCGCGGCTGGTGATCGACATCGGCGGGCGCTCGACCGAGATGATCCTCGGCCAGGGCCGCACGCCGCTGCGCGCCGAGTCGTTCCAGGTCGGCAGCGTCAGCCTGTCGATGCGCTACTTCGCCGACGGGCGCTTCAGCGAGGCCGCGTTCCGCGCCGCGCAGGTGGCCGCCGGCGCCGAGCTCGAGGAAGCGCTGTCACCCTTCGCGCCGCAGCACTGGCGCGAGGCGCTGGGTTCGTCGGGCACGGCCGGCGCGGTGTCGCAGTTGCTGCAGGCAAGCGGCATCACCGACGGCGCGATCACGCCCGACGGCCTGCGCTGGTGCATCGAGCAGTGCCTGAAGGCCGGCCGCATCGACAAGCTGAGCCTGCCCGGGTTGAAGGAAGACCGCCGCGCGGTGATCGCCGGCGGCCTCGCGATCCTGTACACGCTCGCGACGCACTTCGGCATCCAGCTGCTGCAGCCGGCGCGCGGCGCGCTGCGCCAGGGCGTGATCTTCGACCTCGACGAGCGGCTGCATGCCGAATCGCGCGACCGCGAGGGTCACGACATGCGCGACGCTTCGGTGGTGGAGATGCAGCGGCGCTTCGAGGTCGACACCACGCAGGCCTGGCGCGTCGCGAGCGTGGCCGATGCGCTGCATGCGAGCGTGGCGCCGCAGCGCAGCCCGATCCAGGCGCGCGAGCTGCGCTGGGCCTGCGCGCTGCACGAGATGGGCATGATGATCTCGCACCACGACCACCATCGGCACAGCGCCTACGTGCTGGGCAATGTCGATGCGGCGGGCTTCTCGCAATCTCAGCAGCGCCGGCTCGCCGAGCTGGTGCTGGCGCAGCGCGGCGGCCTGCGCAAGGTGGAGYCGCAGCTCGCGAACACCGATTTCGCGGCCCAGGTGCTGTGCCTGCGGCTGGCCATCATCAAGTGCCATGCGCGCGGGCCGGTCGACCCGACTGCGCTCCAGCTGCAGCTGGGCGGCCGGCAGGCCACGCTCGGCTTCACCGAAGGCTGGGCGCAGACGCACCCGCGCACGCTGTTCCTGCTGAACGAGGAGGTGGAGGCGTGGCAGCGCAGCAACCTGTTGAAGCTGGCGCTGAAGCCGCGCTGACCGTCATCGGGAACTCAGCTGCCTGCGGCCTTGCTCCAGCGGCGGATGCGCGCGCGCAGATCACGCTGCTGCTTCTCGTCCAGCGGCATGTGTGCCACTTGAGCGAGAGCTTGATCCGGCTCGACATGCCCATGCGCCACAAGCGCCCGGCAAAAGTAGCGCTCCTTCTCTCGACCAGCCCACGCCTTCGACATGAAGAGGTCCAGGACATCCAGGCAGTAACCCACCCGGTCGTTGGTGTTGCCATTCTGAATTCGATGCACGCGACTCATCCACTCTGCAGGCAACATGGCTGTTTCAGGACCAACCCCCTGGGCGTAGTACCCGTAGGACTCATGAAAGGTCGAGCCCTCGCCAATGGCCCCTTCGATCTTCTCGGCGAGTTCGGGTGCATGAAGTGGACGCGCGGATGATGTGCTCGAGTTCTTCCCGTGTCACGGATTCTCCTGCTGCTCCACATCACCGAACATGACACCCTTCTTCAGCCGGCTCACCTGAGCCAGCACGTCACGCCGCACGTCATCGGGCAACACGGTGACCAGCGGCGAAGCCTGGCGAAGTTCCTGCGCACGCCGTGTTCGACCCAGGATCTTCCGCCACCGCTCATGAAGGAGGATGTCTTGCCATTCCCGCCACAAACCCGCGGACCGCGACTCTCCGGCGTCGAGCCAGCGCTGCAGTGTGTCCTGCGCTTGCCGCACCAGCCGCGGATCGGCGCGAGCACGTCGGACAGCTTCTTCATGCAGGGCCATGCTTTGCAGATCCTGGATCAGGTGGTGCGACGAATCTGTCGAAACTCGCACTTGCACCAAAGGTCGCGCACGGCGTGAGTTCGCTGCAGCCGACCCTGACGGCGCCGGCTGCAACGCATCCCCCGCCAAGAGCGCCAAGTCACCACTGATGCCCAGGACAGACATGACCTGCAGATAGGTCCCGATCGAAGGCGCCGGGTCACCCGACTCGACGGCCCTCAGGGTGTTCCGGGTGATCCCCACGCGCGCTGCCATCTCGACCGTGCCCAAGCCCTGCCCCTTGCGCAGGCGCTTGAGTCGGTCGCCGAATTGCAGCAGCAGCTGACGTTGCAGGACGGGGGTAAGTTTGGCGTCACTCACTTCTTTGGTGAAAATTTTGACCAATTTACCAGCTTGAAATTCGGACTATCCGAACCGCCCCTGCAGGAACCACCCCTCGCCCTCCGACTGCGCCGACAGCGGCAGCCGCGCGCGGTAGATCCACACCAGCGCGCCATCGGGCAGCTGCGCGATGAAGTAGTCGCGCTCGACCGCGTCGCCGTCCCACCAGCCGGCCTCGATGCGTTCCGGCCCGGCCAGCAGCTGCAGCAGGTGGCCGTCGAGCATCGGCTGCGACTGCTTCTGCGGCAGCGGCATCGCCTGCGGCAGCAGCCACACCGGCCGCGCCTGGACGCCATGCCTGGGCAGTTCGGCGC
>NZ_JBFUGW010000115.1:0-19821 GCF_056402735.1 Rhizobacter sp. P3_C12 | reverse complement strand
CTGCTGGCCGGCGTGTGCGCCGGCGTCGCGCTGGGCGCCGGCTGGCTGAGCGCCGGCCACGCACCGGCCTGGGCCGGGCTCGCGCTCGGGCTGTCGCTGCTGGCCTATGCCAGCCTCGGGCTGCTGTCGGTGCGGCTGCTGGTGCCGGCGCGGCTCGAGCCGTGGCTGGCGCCGTGGGTCGGCGTGGCCACCGGCCTCGTCACCGCCGCGACCGGCGTGTTCGTGATCCCCGCCGTGCCGTGGCTGCAGGCGCTCGGCCTGGCGAAGGACGAGCTGGTGCGCGCACTCGGCATCTCGTTCCTGGTGTCGACGATCGCGCTGGCGGTCAGCCTGCGCCATGGTGGGGCGCTCGATGCCCAGGCCGCGGGCAGCTCGCTGCTGGCGCTGTTGCCGGCGCTGCTTGGCATGGGCCTCGGCCAGCGGCTGCGCCGCGCGGTGCAGCCGGAGGCGTTCAAGCGCGTCTTCTTCGCCGGGCTGTGGCTGCTCGGGGCCTACCTGGCGCTGCGCGCGCTGCTGACCTGAGCACGTGCGAGGATCGTGCGATGAGCAGCCCCGAACCGCGCTTCGCCCGCATCGCCGCGATGATCGGCGACCCGACCCGCGCCCGCATGCTGGCCGCGCTGATGGGCGGCCAGTACCTCGCGGCCGGCGAGCTGGCCGAGGTGGCAGGCGTCACCGCGCAGACCGCGAGCACGCACCTGACACAGCTGGTCGACAACGAGCTGGTCGTCGTGCGCACACAGGGCCGGCACCGCTACTTCCGGCTCGCCGATGCCGACATCGGCCATGCGCTCGAAGCCTTGTCGCTGGTGGCCGAGCGAGCAGGCAGCGCCGACAAGTGGAACCACGGCGCCTACAAGCCGCTGAAGGCCGCACGCACCTGCTACAGCCACCTGGCGGGCGAACTGGGCGTCGCGCTGTTCGACGGGCTGCTGGCCCGCGGCACGCTGGCGCCGCGCGACGGCCAGTTCGTGCTGACCGATGCCGGCCGCCATGAACTGCAGGCGCTGGGCATCACGCTGCCGGCGGCCGGGTCGAAGCGCCAGGCCTACGCGTGCCTCGACTGGTCGGAGCGCCGCGACCACCTCGCCGGCGGGCTGGCCGTCAACCTTCTCGACCACGCGATCGAGCACGGCTGGCTGCGCCGCGTCGACGGCTCGCGTGCGTTGACGCTGACGCCGGACGGGCGACGCGCCCTCGCGCCGTGGCTGTCGGCTCAGCGGGATTGTTCGGTGTCGGCGAACGGCATCGCGCCGTGACGGCGCCAGGCGGCGTAGCCGCGCGAGCGCAGCGCACAGGCCGGGCACTGGCCGCAGCCGTAGCCCCATTCGTGGCGCAGCGTGCGCTCGCCGAGGTAGCAGGTGTGGGTGTGCTCGACGACGATCTCGGTCAGCGGCTCGCCGCCCAGCACGTCGGTCAGCGCCCAGGTCTGCGCCTTGTCGAGCCACATCAGCGGCGTCTCGATCGTCATCGGCGTGTCCATGCCCAGGCTCAGCGCGACCTGCTGCGCCTTCAGCGTGTTGTCGCGGCAATCGGGGTAGCCTGAGAAATCGGTCTCGCACATGCCGCCCACCAGCACGCTCAAGCCGCGCCGGTAGGCCACCGCGGCGGCGAACGTGAAGAACAGCAGGTTGCGCCCCGGCACGAAGGTGTTCGGCAGGCCGCTCGCATTCATCTCGATCGCGCGCGACTTGGTCAGCGCGGTGTCGGAGATCTGGCCGAGCAGCTGCAGGTCGAGCAGGTGGTCGTCGCCGAGCTTGCCGGCCCAGCGCGGGAACTTCGCATGCAGTTGCGCGCGCACGTTGAGCCGGCATTCGAGCTCGACGACGTGACGCTGGCCGTAGTCGAAGCCGATCGTCTCGACGTGCGCATAGTGGTCGAGCGCCCACGCGAGGCAGGCGGTCGAATCCTGGCCGCCGGAGAACAGCACCAGCGCCGAACGGGGATCGCTCATGTGCGCACCTCGCCTTGACCCAGCACGACCCACTTCATCGACGTGAGCCCCTCCAGCCCGACCGGCCCGCGCGCGTGGAACTTGTCGGTGCTGATGCCGATCTCGGCGCCCAGCCCGTACTCGAAACCATCGGCGAAGCGCGTGCTGGCGTTGACCATCACGCTGGCCGAATCGACCTCGCGCAGGAAGCGCATCGCATGGCCGTGGTGCTCGGTGAGGATCGCATCGGTGTGGTGCGAGCCGTGGCGGTTGATGTGCGCGATCGCCTCGTCGACGCTGTCGACCAGCTTCACGCTGATGATCGGGGCGAGGTATTCCTCGTTCCAGTCCTGCTCGCTCGCCGCGGTGAGCGTGAGCCCGGCCACCGGCCGCAGCAGCGCGAGCGCGCCTGCATCGCAGCGCATCTCGACGCCCTTCGGCGCCCACAGCGCGCCCAGTCGCGGCAGGAAGGCGGCTGCGATGTCGCGGTGCACCAGCAGCGACTCGGCCGCATTGCAGGGGCTGTACTTCTGGGTCTTGGCGTTGTCGGTGACGCGCAGCGCGAGCTCGAGCTCGGCCTGCGCATCGACGTAGACGTGGCAGTTGCCGTCGAGGTGCTTGATCACCGGCACGCGCGCCTCGCGGCTGATGCGCTCGATCAACCCCTTGCCGCCGCGCGGGATGATCACGTCGACCGCTTCGGGCGACGCGATCAGGTGGCCGACGGCGGCGCGGTCGGTGGTCTGCACCAGTTGCACCGCATCGGGCGGCAGGCCGGCCTCGGCCAACGCGGCCTGCACCAGCTTCCACAGCGCGAGGTTCGAGTGGATGGCTTCCGAACCGCCGCGCAGGATGCAGGCATTGCCACTCTTGATCGCGAGCGAAGCGGCCTCGATGGTGACGTTCGGGCGGCTCTCGTAGATCATGCCGAACACGCCCAGCGGCACCCGCATCTGGCCGACGCTGATGCCGCTCGGCCGGCGGCGCAGCCCGGTGATCTCGCCGATCGGATCGGGCATCGCGGCGATCTGCTCGCAGCCTTCGGCGACGGTGGCCAGCACCTGGGGCGTGAGCTTCAGGCGGTCGACCATCGGCGCGGCCAGCCCGGCGGCGACGGCCGCGGCGATGTCCTGCTGGTTGGCCTGGGCGAGCGCGCCGCCGTCTTCGCGCAGCCGGCGCGCCAGCGCGACCAGCGCGGCGTTCTTCGCGGCGGTGGAGGCAGCAGCCATTCGGCTGCTGGCGGCGCGAGCCGCGGCGCCCATGTGGGCGATCTCAGCCTGGAGGTCGTTCGAGGTCATGCGGGCGATTGTCGCAGGATGACTACCCCTCGCCCGGTGGGTACACCGGTCGGTCCCCCGAGGGGACGCGGGCCGGCTTGGGGCGGCCCGGCGCTCGGCCCGCTCGCGGCTGCGACCGTCAGGCCAGCTCGGCCGAGCGGTGGCACGCCGCCAGTTGCCCCGGCGCCACCTCGGCCAGCACCGGCACCTCGATGCGGCAACGCTCGATCGCATGCGGGCAGCGCTTGTGGAACGCGCAGCCGCTCGGCGGGTTCAGCGGCGACGGCAGCTCGCCGGCCAGCACCGCCTTCTGCGCGCGCGAGGCCGCATCGATGCGCGGCGTGCTCGCCAGCAGCGCCCGTGTGTACGGGTGGCGGGGGGCCGCGAACAGCTGCCGCTTCGGCGCCTTCTCGACCACCTTGCCGAGGTACATCACCAGCACCTCGTCGGCGATCAGCTCGACCACCGCCAGGTTGTGCGAGATGAAGACGTAGGCCACCTGCGTCTCTTCCTGCAGGTCCATCAGCAGGTTCAGCACCTGGGCCTGGATCGACACGTCGAGCGCCGACACCGGCTCGTCGGCGACGACGATGCGTGGCTGCAGCATCAGCGCGCGCGCGATCGCGACGCGCTGGCGCTGGCCGCCGGAGAACATGTGCGGGTAGCGCTGGTGGAACTCCGGGCGCAGGCCGACGCGCGCCATCATCGCGCGCGCGCGCTCGGTGCGCTCGGCGGCCGACAGCGTGGTGTTGATGACCAGCGGCTCCTCGAGCGCATGGCCGATCCGCTTGCGCGGGTTCAGGCTCGCGAACGGGTTCTGGAACACCATCTGCACCTCGCGGCGCAGCCGCTTGCGGGTGGCCGCATCGGCGTTCGCGACATCGACGCCGGCCAGCACCAGGTGCCCGGTGGTCGGCGTCTCGATCATCGTGATCTGGCGCGCCAGCGTGCTCTTGCCACAGCCGGATTCGCCGACCACGGCCAGCGTGCGGCCGGCCTTCACCTCGAACGACACGCCATCGAGTGCGCGCGCGAGGGCCTTCGGCTTCAGGAAGCCCTGCGAGACCGGGTAGTGTTTGGCCAGGTCGTTGGCGACCAGCACGACTTCATCACGTTCGGCCGTCATGCCGCCACCTCCGTCAACGGAAAGAAGCAGCGCGCCTGCGCGCCTTCAGGCCCGTACAGCGCCGGCCGCTCGGCACGGCAGGTGTCCTGCACGCGCGGACAGCGCGGCGACAGCAGGCAGCCGCCCGGCCGGTCGTACGCTCCCGGCACCACGCCGGGCATCGAGCTGAGCCGGCGCCGGCCGATGTTGTGCTCCGGCAGCGCCGACAGCAGCGCCTCGGTGTACGGGTGGCGCGGCGCCTCGAAGATGCGCGGCACGCCGGCCGTCTCGACCACCTCGCCGGCATACATCACCTGCACGCGCTGCGCGACCTCGGCGACCACGCCCAGGTCGTGCGTGATCAGCATCAGCGCCATGCCGCGCTCGCGCTGCAGGCGCAGCAGCAGCGCGAGCATCTGCGCCTGGATCGTCACGTCGAGCGCCGTGGTCGGCTCGTCGGCGATCAGGAGCCGCGGGTTGCAGGCGATCGCCATCGCGACCATCACGCGCTGGCTCATGCCGCCCGACAGCTGGTGCGGGTAGGCATCGAGCCGCCGTTCGGCATCGGGGATCTCCACATCCTTCAGCAGCTGCAGCGCGCGCGCCCGCAGCGCCTTCTTCGAGCCGCCTTCGTGGATGCGCAGCGTCTCCATCAGCTGGTAGGCCACCGTGAAGCACGGGTTCAGGCTGCTCATCGGATCCTGGAAGATCATCGCGATGTCGCGGCCCAGCATCTGCCGGCGCTGCTTCAGCGGCATCGTCAGCAGGTCGTGGCCATCGAAGCGCAGCGCCTGCGCCGAGACCCGGCCGGGCTCGTCGATCAGGCCCATCAGCGCGAGCGCGGTCACGCTCTTGCCCGAGCCCGACTCGCCGACGATGCCCACCACCTCGCCCGCATCGATGCGCAGGCTCACGCCGTCGACCGCCTTGAACGGCGACGCGACCGGGCCGAACTCGACCCGCAGTTGATCCACTTCCAGCAAGGGCATCGGTCTTATCTCTTCAGCTTCGGGTCCAGCGCGTCGCGCAGCCCGTCGCCCATCAAATTGAAGGCCAGCACCGACACCAGGATCGCGAGACCCGGCAGCGTGACGACCCACCATGCACTCTGGATGAACTCGAGCGCGCTGGCCAGCATGGAGCCCCATTCGGGCGTCGGCGGCTGCGCGCCCAGGCCGAGGAAGCCGAGCGCGGCCGCATCGAGGATGGCGGTCGAGAAGCCGAGCGTCGCCTGCACGATCAGCGGCGCGGCGCAGTTCGGCAGCACGGTGTCGAACATCAGCCGCAGCGTGCCGGCGCCGGCCAGCCGCGACGCGGCGACGTAATCCTTGCCCAGCTCGCCGATCACCGCGGCGCGTGTCAGGCGCACGAAGTGCGGCAGCATCACGATCGCGATCGCGTACATCGCGTTCATCAGCCCGGGGCCGAGGATCGCGACCACCGACACCGCCAGCAGCAGGCTGGGCAGCGCCAGCATGATGTCCATCAGCCGCATGATCGTGAACTCGACACCGCCGCGGAAGAAGCCGGCCAGCAGGCCCAGCACGACGCCGATGCTCAGCGACAGCCCGACCGACACCAGCCCGATCAGCAGCGACAGCCGGGTGCCGTGGATCAGCCGCGACAGCACGTCGCGCCCGACCGGGTCGGTGCCGAGCAGGAAACGGTGGCCGTTGACCGGCTCCCACGACGGCGCATGCAGCGTCGCGTCGCGGTACTGTTCCGACGGCGAATAGGGCGCGATCACGTCGGCCAGCAGCGCGCACAGCAGCAGCGCGACGACGACCGCGAGGCCGATGATCGCGCCGCGGTTGCGGCGGAAATCGCGCCACAGCTCGGCCAGCTGCGTCGGGGGCGCGCCGGTGTCGGGCGGGGCAGCTTGCGGAAGGCTGGCTTGGCTCATCAGTGGTGCCTGATTCGAGGGTTGATCACGCCGTACAGCAGGTCGACGACGAGATTGACCGCGATGATCACGGTGGCCGACATCAGGATGCCGCCCTGCACCGCCGGGTAGTCGCGCCGGTGGATCGCCTCGACCAGCCACTTGCCGATGCCCGGCCACGAGAAGATCGTCTCGGTGAGGATCGCGCCGGCCAGCATCGTGCCGACCTGCAGGCCCACCGTCGTGACGACCGGGATCAGCGCATTGCGCAGTGCATGGATGCCGACCACGCGCCAGGTCGACGCGCCCTTCGCGCGCGCGGTGCGCACGTAATCTTCGCGCAGCACCTCGAGCATCGACGAGCGCGTCATGCGCGCGATCACCGCCAGCGGGATGGTGCCGAGCGCGACGGCCGGCAGGATCAGGTGCGAGACCGCGCTCCTGAACGCACCGGGGTCATCGGACAGCAGCGAATCGATCAGCATGAAGCCGGTGACCGGCGGGATGTCGAACTGGATCGCGATGCGGCCCGACACCGGCGTCCAGCCGAGCGTGACCGAGAAGAACAGGATCAGCAGCAGGCCCCACCAGAAGATCGGCATCGAGTAGCCGGTCAGCGAGGCGCCCATCACGGTGTAGTCATAGACGGTGTTGCGCTTCATCGCGGCCAGGATGCCGGCCGGCAGGCCGATCGCGAGCGCGAGGAACAGCGCGACCATCGACAGCTCGATGGTGGCCGGGAACAGCGTCAGGAATTCGCGGAACACCGGCTCGTGCGTGATGGTCGACAGGCCCAGGTCGCCGTGCAGCGCACGCCAGACGTAGTCGAGGTACTGCTGCCACAGCGGGCGGTCGAGGCCGAACTCATGCACCAGGCGCGTGTAGCGCTCGGGCGTCATGCCGCGTTCGCCGGACATGGCTTCGACCGGGTCGCCCGGCAGCAGGCGGATCAGCGAGAACACCAGCAGCGTGATGCCGATGAAGGTCGGCAGCACCAGTGAGAGGCGTTTGGCGAGGAAGGTGAACATGGAGGAATGCGTTCAGGCTGGACGGAGGTGAAGAACCTCCGTCCAGCCTGTGCTTCAAGACAAGGAAGACCTGCTTACTTCGCGAGGTCCACTTTGGTGAAGTAATGGTGCGCCGTGGCGTCCATCTTGTAGCCGATCACTTCCTTGCGCACCGGATCGAAGCGCACCGAGTGGGCGATCGGGATCCACGGCGCTTCTTCGTGCGCGATCTCCTGGGCCTTGGCGTACAGCGCGGCGCGGTCGGCCTGCTTCGTGACGGCCTTGGCCTTCTGCACCAGCTCTTCGAAGCCCTTGTCGCACCAGCGCGCGACGTTGCCGCCGCCCTTCACCGCCGAGCAGCCCAGCAGCGGCACGAAGAAGTTGTCGGGGTCGCCGTTGTCGCCGGACCAGCCGAACATCATCGCGTGCTGTTCACCGGTCTTGCTGCGCTTGCGGTACTCGCCCCACTCGAAGGTGATCAGCTTGGTCTTCACGCCGATCTTCTCCCAGTCGGCCTGGATCAGCTCGGCCATGCGCTTGCCGTCCGGGTTGTACGGGCGGGTCACCGGCAGGTACCACAGCTCGACCTCGGTGCCGTTCGGGAAGCCCGCCTTGGCGAGCAGCTCCTTGGCCTTGGCCGGGTCATAGGCGTAGTCGGTGACCTTGTCGTTGTACGACCAGAGCGTCGGCGGGATCGGGTTCTTGGCTGGCTGGCCGGCACCCTGGAACACCGAGTCGAGGATCGCCTTCTTGTTGACGGCCATGCTCAGCGCCTGGCGCACCTGCTTGTTGTCGAACGGCTTCTTCTCGACATTGAACGCGATGTAGCCGACGTTCAGGCCGTTCTGCTGCACCAGGTTGATGTTCGGGTCGGTCTTCATCAGCGCGACGTCGGCCGGCTTCGGGAAGGCCATCACATGGCACTCGCCGGTCTTCAGCTTGGCGTAGCGAACGGAAGCGTCGGTGGTGATCGCGAACACCAGGTTGTCGATCTTCGGGCGGCCGCCCCAGTAGGCGTCGAAGGCCTTGTAGCGGATCACCGCGTCCTTCTGGTACGAGACAAACTGGAACGGGCCGGTGCCCACCGGTTCGCGGTCGAGCGCCTCGGGCGTGCCGGCGGCCTTCATCTTCTCGCCGTACTCGGCCGACAGGACCGACGCGAAGTCCATCGCCATGTTGGCCATGAACGGTGCCTCGGCCTTCTTCAGAACGAATTTCACCGTCATCGCGTCGACCTTCTCGACGCGCTCGACGATGTCCTTCATGCCCATGTCCTCGAAGTACGCGTAGGTCGCGCCCGGCTGGGTCTTGGCCAGCGGGTGGTTCGGGTCGGCCATGCGGTTGTACGAGAACAGCACGTCGTCGGCGTTGAAGTCGCGCGACGGCGTGAACTTGGCGGTGCTGTGGAACTTGACGCCCTTGCGCAGCTTGAAGGTGTAGCTCAGGCCGTCGGCGGCGGCGCTCCAGCTCTCGGCCAGCGCCGGGATGATGTTGGTGGTGCCGGTGTCGAACTCGACCAGGCGGTTGAACATCGGCACGGACACCGCGTCGAAGGTGGTACCGGTCGTGTAGTACTGCGGATTGAAGCCTTCCGGGCTGCCCTCGGAGCAGTAGACCAGCGTCTTGGCCGCGAACGATGCGCCCGCGCAGGCCAGCAGGCAGGTGGCCACGAGGGCCTGGAGGGGGAAGCCGCGAAGTTTCATGGGGGTGGGTCCTGAGAAGGGTTGTCCAACGTCTGAAGGAAAGGCGCCGCCTTGTGGGCAGCGCGGCGGATGATAGCGCGCTGGCCTAGGCCAGCCGGCCGGGCAACCACAGCCACAGCGGTGCCGTCAGCATGTAGCCGCAGGTCGACAGCACGATCGCCGCGGTGGCCTCGGCTTCGAGCGCCGTGTAGCGCTGCGCGAAGATCAGCGCATTGCTGCCGATCGGCAKCGCCGCCGCCATCACCACCACCGCCAGCGGCAGCCCCGAGAGCGCGAAGCCCCAGTGGCCGACGACCAGCACCAGGGCCGGCAGCACCAGCAGCTTGAGCACCGAGATCACCACGGCACCGCGCACGGCGCCCTGGACGCCGTAGTACGCAAGTGACATGCCAATCAGCACCAGGCACAGCGGCACGACCGGCAGGCCGAGCTGCACCAGCACCTCGTCCAGCACCGCGGGCATCGCCAGTCCCGACAGGTTCCACACCAGCCCGGCCAGCACCGGCAGCGTCACCGGATGGATGATGGTGTTGCGGGCGGTCCGCGCCAGCGTGCGCCCCAGGTGGGCGCTCGAATGCCCCAGCCGGACGCGCTCGTGCGCCAGGTCGATCTCGACCAGCGCAGTGAGCACCGTCAGCAGCGTCAGCGCATGCAGGCTGACGATCGCGACGTGGATGGAGAGCCCGGCCTCGCCGAACAGCGCGGTGGCGAGCGGGATGCCGACCTGCACCGTGTTGCCGAAGCTGGCCGAGATCGCGCGCACGCTGGGCGCGGCCGTCGGCAGCGTGCCGGCGCGCACGCGCGGCCGCTGCCAGGCGTAGACGCCGAGCAGCAATGCGAGCACCGGCACGAAGAACGCGAGCAGCGTGCCCCACGGCATGCCGACGAGGTCGAGCCGCGACGTGGTGCGGAACAGCAGCGCCGGCACGAAGAGGTAGAACGCGGCGTTGCCCAGCACGCGCGCAGGGTCGTTGTCGCCCAGCCAGCGCAGGCGGCCGGCCAGGTAGCCGAGGGCAACGATCAGGAAGATGACGAGGAGCTTGAGCAGCACTGGCAGCGACATCGCGCCAGTATCGATCAAGCCCTCGCGTCAACCGGGTGCCGTTGCGGCAGCGGCGGGGTTGACCCGCTTGGTCGGCATGCTCAGCCAGTAGACCTTGACGCCGCGGCCGAGGGCGGTGCGGTCGATCGCGGCCACCTTCTGCTGATCGACCTCATAGGTGGCTGAGCCCGGGGTGCTGGCACAGGCGCCCAGCAACACCACGGGCAGCAACGCGGGCAGGACACAGAACGCACGAACAACACGCAGCATGGCGGGCTCCTCGGGAAACGTTTCCGGGCTTCCCGAGATTAGGCGCCGCGCGACCGCAGCGCAACCGGCACGAACCCGGCCCTACAGGCCCAGCCAGGCCCCGATCGACATCAGCGCCGCGTCGTCGTAGCGCACGAAGCCCTGGTACTTGGTCGGTTCGAGCTTCTTGCGGCCTTCGTCGCTGCCGTCCAGCCCGAGCAGGTACTCACGCACCTTCTCGACCTGCTCGGCCGACAGGTTGGGGCTCGCGATGATGTGCTTGATCGGCACCGGCTTGGACTTGAACATCACCTTGCCACCCTTGGCCAGCCAGTCCTTGACCACCGCGTTGGACGCCGTCGCGCCGGCCTGCGTCAGGTTGTTCTCGACGAAGAACGGCACCGCGTCCTGGTAGCGGGTGTAGGTGGTGGCGACCAGCTTCGGGTCGCCGATCGCGTCGCGCAGCGAAGCGCGCACCATCCAGGCGGTGATCGAGTCCTCGTCCGGCGCGCCCAGCTTGCGGCCCTTCAGGTCGGCGAGCGTGGCCAGCGGCGAGTCGGACTTCACGAGGAAGCTCGCGCGGTACTCCAGGAAGCCCTTCGTCACGACGACCAGCTTGTAGCCGGGGTTCTTCATCGCGGCGATCGAGATGTGCGCCGGATGCACCATCGCCAGGTCGTAGGCCTTCTCGGCCAGCCCGCGCTTGAGCGACGGGTAGTCGCCGATCGGCTCGACGCTGACCGGCTGCTTCAGGATCCTGCTCAGGTCGGCCGCGATCGCGGCGTACTTGGCCCGGATCTCTTCGCTTGGCACGCGGTAGGTCACGCCCTCGTTGACCGCAAAGACCAGGGCCTGGGCCCAGGGCGCGCAGGCCGCGAGCGCCACCGCGACCAGCCATCGGAAGTCACGCAGTTTCATTCGGAATCCCTGCTCCAGTGTTTGACGCCTGCGGCCTCCAGCAAGAGGGGCCGCCCATCGCGTCACCCTGGAATGTCAACAGTCGCTGATCTGTGGCTGTCGACAGGCATTCCGAGCGTGCGCGCACTTGTAGTGCGTGCAGTGTCTCATTACACAAGAGTCACATTCAAGCAAGTCTTGTGTGACAAAACTGCGCTTACGGGCCGTCAGCATCTCGCCCGTGCGCCTCCATTCAAGATTCTCTTGGCGGGAAACCAGGCAATGGATGGCAATTGATCTTGCCGGTGCCCAGGTGCTTGTAGAAGCGAATCCAGACGCCGGAGTCCGAAAGGCGATCCCACGGGCCCATGCCGTTGCTGAACTCGTCGCCGTTGCTCAATGCGCTGGCGATCTGCTTCACGATGTCCTGCTCTTTCCAGGCCTCCGGAAAGAACGTGGAGGGAGCTGCTTTCGCGACCCAGGCACGAGTCCGGGAATTGAAGATTTTCACGGATGCGGTGAACGTTCCGTTGAGATGCATGACCTTGGTCCCGGCTTCAATCTGCAGCGTGTGCCTGTTCAGCAGCGCATGACCGCCGACGGCTTCGCCCTGCGGAGTCACCTTGCCATTCAACGAGTGCTCTATGTCGATCTGCCGACGCGCGAGGAGTGATGCTGGGCTTTCCTCGACGGTCACCTCCGCCGTGGCAACCTGCGATTTTCTGACCGTGCTCCACGCTGCGGGCAATTGCTCGCGTGTCCGTGGCGATAGCCCCTCACGCACCCGATCCAGTCGGCGTTGCAGAGGCCTGTGGCTGCTGAATGCTGCCCACAGTTGCTTCTGCGCCTGCTGGTCCCACGCTGGATTGGCCAGGCACAACCAGTCCATCAGGGCGCCGAGGGCCTTCTGTGCCGATGCGTCGCACGCGATGGCCCACAGGATGTGGCTGCGCTCCAGCATGGCAAGCAAGCCTTTGAACACGCTCGGCACCGCCCCGGCAGGAGCCTTGTCCAACACATTCAGCAGCAGCTTCAGGCCCGCGACGTCGCCGGCCTGGATCAGCACATCGAAGACCGTGCGGAGGTCTTTGTCGACAGCCAACAGATCCGTGAAGACCTCCTGCGCATCCCGTTGCGCCAGTGCGCGTGGGATGAACGGCAAGAAAGGCGGGGACTGGGCGATGAGCCCGAGAAACTGCGCAACGATGTCGGCATGGCGCCCCTGCAGTGCAACCTGGAATGCCGACTGGCCGCTTGTGTCCGGCTGCACAAGCAAAGTCGCCGTTATCCGGAAGAGAGCGTTTCCAGCTGCCAGCAAAGGACCCAGCAGGGCGCCTACCAATTCGGGGCTGGCGCGTTTCACGGCCGCATGAAGCGCAGTTCCATCTTGTGTTCTGAAAAGAAGATAGCGATTCAGCGCTTCGGGTGTGAGCTCAGTTTCGCGCGTCAGGGCAATCCAGCCTTCGACGGTCTTTCGCATTTGTTCCGCATTCGTGACAATATGCAGGCGCGTTGCCCGGTCAGAATTTCGGGACGAGTAAACAACATCGATTTTCAACTGCTGGCGCAATTTCCATGAGCTGCTGCATGATGCTTCGCTGATCGCCAACATCATCGGTACATAGGCTTCCCGCGGGACGTTTCCCTGGATCAGGCGGGGCAGCATGTTCGCCAGCAACAGGGACTTGTGCTCTGGCGTCAAGCTCGCTGGCTTGGCCTGAAGCAGCGGTGCAAGCACGATTCTCATCGCCAAGCTGCTCAGCACGTCTGCCGGAAGCTGGCCGAGTGCTTGCGACAGCATGCGCGCCTTGCTGTCGCGGTTCAGTTTGGCAGAGGCAATGCCCTCAAACAAGAACGCAACAGGAGCTTCCAGGCCGCTCAATCCTCCCATRCACACAAGAATGGCCATTCCAAGCAACGGAAAAATTTCCTTTTCACCCGCCTTGAGAATGGATTCTTCGATCTGATTTGACAGACTGGCCTTCTGCTGCTCGTCGATATTTAATTCTCGAGTATCACTCTTCATCAAGACAATAAATTCAATGAACGACGACAGATTCGCACTCTGAACGACAGCCCAAAACGGGGTGCACCTGGAAGCGTCTCTGGCGCACCAAAGGGGGGTCAGCGAGAATTTCGCGGGAAACCTCAACAATGTCGTGAGGAAGGTCGCCAGGCGCCCCCTGGAGCGGGCAAATTGATGCAGAGCCGTAGCGCCGCCTGCATCTTTCGAGAGCAAGTACTTGGTGAATTCGCTTTGCGAGAGCGTCTCAGATGAGGCGAGGATGAGCATGGCGGCCATGAAGCCATCGAATTCGCTATCGGAGCCGTTGCCCTTGGCGTAACCGTGAAGGGCGGTCATCCCTTCACCGCAGAAGGTCAGGACGTCGGTCACGACACGAATGATATCCTGATGTTCTGCCTCTGGTTCATGGGTGATGATGAAGCGCTCTATCGCATTCTTGAGGACTGTCGCATCGGCAACACGCGGCCGATCGATCCTGAGCAGCCCTATCAGCAGGGTTGTCTTTTCTACTGAATCTTCTTGTTTTCGAAGATTGGTTCTGCCCAGACTCAACAACTTTTTCCTGATTTCCTTCTCCCCCCCAATATTATTGATTATTTGCCGTTGTCTTTTGTCCAAGCGACTGATCAACTTCTGACGGCCAGGTCGTTTCAGTTCGCGAGGAATGACATCGCTGGATCCCACCATGGTGCCAATTGCCTTCATCAGGGATTGAATCCATGGGCCTGCATCCTCGCCACGTGCGGCAGCATGCCAGAACGCAGTGTCCCCATTCCTTGTCTTCTTTTCAAGTACTTCTCCGAGGAAGAGGATGTTGCTGATCTCGCCCCCGGAATTCGCCCATGGTTTGCGGGAAATTTTTTCGATCAGATAAATGATATTGCCTGTTTCTCCAGTTTCGGCAGCAATATGGAAAATGGTTCTGCCGGCATGATCCTGGCAGAACAAGATGTCCATGTCTTCGTGGCATTTCGACGCATGAACCACAAGGTCGACGAATTCCCGGAATGGCAAGGAATCGGTTGCTCGAAATAGTTCGTGAAATTCGGGGCTCCCGCCGGGAGTTCTGGGAAACAAGCTGACGGATGCACGGATAATATCTCTGTTGATCTGACATTTTGGAAAATTTTTGAGTATTCCATCAATGGCATCTGGCAATTTCCTGGCCGCTTCGCAGGGAACCATGACG
The DNA here is from genome assembly GCF_056402735.1 of Rhizobacter sp. P3_C12. Lineage (NCBI taxonomy): Bacteria > Pseudomonadati > Pseudomonadota > Betaproteobacteria > Burkholderiales > Sphaerotilaceae > Rhizobacter > Rhizobacter sp. P3_C12. The sequence goes on along the minus strand of NZ_JBFUGW010000115.1, from coordinate 5,511 downwards.
TTGTCAGGCTGCATCGCGGCGATCAAAAACCTCTGCTTGGCGATCGGCGCGGCATCTCTCGCGAGAATGAAGCGAACCAGCCTCGCCAACATGTCACTTCCATGTTGGGCCGCCTGTTGCGCAAGCGGATAACCTGTTTGCACCTCACACATGCACAGCATGTCCTTGACCGGTGAGAGTTCGGAGCGTGCGCTGAATCTGGGATGCTTCTGCATCCTGGCGAAAGCCACTTCATCCATCATATTTTCGAGCACGCTTGTCGTCGCATCGACGCCCGCTTCCAGTTGTTTTCGAATGAAGCCATGGTGAGTCGCCTGCCCAGGTATTCCGTTCTCGTCGAATTCAACGGTCGACCACGCTGGCCGGACGTGTTCATCCATCCAGCTGACTTCGCACCTCTCGGGAATCAAGAAACTGATACCGGTGGTCGCGGATTCAACTCCAATCGCAATTTGCAGCGGTTGTGGTTGCGACATCCGCAAATCAACGCGCTTGCCCTTGAAGTTCGGCAGTTCGACGCGAGCCAGGTGGGTCAAGCATTTGACTCCCTCCGGCACGAGGGCCATACCGGCTGGAAAGATGATGGTGCGGACCGATTCGCTCCACGCTGGCAGGTTCTCTCGCACCGTCGCGTCCAGCAACCACAGGGCGCTCGGTGGCACCTGGCTCAAATCCAAGGTGCCCGTGGAATCGGGCGCACGCGGAATGAGCGCCGAAGTCCGCGCCGGCAGGATCGCGTCGGCGGGCGTGTGGCTTGCCCTGTCGTCGCGACGGCGCACCGGAGGCAACGAGGGTCTTTGGGAGCTGAAACGATGGACGTTGGACATGAGCGGGCCGCCAAGCAGAGGAAACAACCTCCTTGGTCACAGCCCTGTGGCACTCATCCCTAGTACAGATGCACCCTGACGAGGCGTTGGTCGCCTGCTGTCCGCCGGACTCCGGCGGACAGCATCGCGGTCACTTCTTCGCGATCTTGCGAACCGCCTTCTTGGCAGGCGCTTTTGCCGCAGCCGCAGCCGGGGCCGGGGCCTGGGCCTCGGTTTCCGGCGCAGGCGCCCCGGCCTTCGCAGCCGCCGACTTGCCGGCCGTCTTGGCCGGCGGCTTCGCGGCGCGCGGCTCGAACTCGAAGCTGACCTTGCCCTCCTTCTTGTCGAAGGCCAGGAAGGCCTTGAACTTGCGCCGCGTCTTGTTCGAGACGAAGTTCTCCAGCAGGTCGGTCTTGCCGGTGGCGAGCAGCTTGCTCATCTGCTCGCGGGCCACCGGCTGCTGCAGGATGATCTTGCCGCTCTTGAAGTCGCAGGTGATGTGCGCGCCGACCGCGTGCTCGCAGACGTAGGAGCTGCCGAACTCGAAGACACGGCCCTGGCACTTCGGGCAGTGGCCCAGGCTCTCCTGGTCGGAGAAGTCGACCGGCTCGCCCGCCTCGGCGTTCTTCGCGTCCTCGCCGAAGTCGAACTCCAGCTTCCAGTTCTTGATCTCGTCGTCGAACGCGAGCTTCAGCTCGGCCGTGAACGGCCAGCCGGCCTTCGAGCGGAAGCCTTCGAGCGGGCCGATCTTCTTGTCGGCGATGAAGCGCTCCACCTCGTCGAGCTCGAAGCTGCGCCCGCCGGGGATCTTGCTGATCGAGAAGCCGCAGCCGTTGTCCTCGGCCGCGTTCGTGCCCACGCAGGTGAAGCGGCGGTAGTTCTCCTTCACGACGCCGCCGCAGTTCGGGCACGGCGTCTTGAGGGTCGCGTAGTCGCCGGGGATGGTGTCGCGGTCGTACTCCTTGGCCTTGGCGACGATGCGCTGCGTCATCGCCGCGATCTCGGCCATGAAGGTCTCGCGGCTGAGCTTGCCCTTCTCCATCTCGGACAGCTGGAATTCCCAGTTGCCGGTCAGCTCGGGCTTGGTCAGGTCCTCGACGCCCAGGCCGCGCAGCAGCGTCGTGAGCTGGAAGGCCTTCGCGGTCGGGATCAGCTCGCGGCCCTCACGGTGCATGTACTTCTCGAGGATCAGCCCTTCGATGATGGCCGCGCGCGTGGCCGGCGTGCCCAGGCCCTTCTCCTGCATCGCCTCGCGCAGCTCGTCGTCGTCGATCAGCTTGCCGGCGCCTTCCATCGCCGACAGCAGCGTCGCCTCGCTGTAGCGCGCCGGCGGCTTGGTCTTCATCGGGTTGACCGCCACGTCCTCGGTACGCACCAGCTCGCCCGCGGCGACCGCCACCAGGTTGGCGTCGTCCTCCTGCGCCTCGCGGCCGTACACCGCGAGCCAGCCGGGCTTCACCATCACCTTGCCGTTGGTCTGGAAGCTGTGCTCCTTGCCGGCGGTCTTCACGGTGCTGATGCGCGTCGTGACCATGAACTCGGCCGACGGGAAGAAGACCGCGAGGAAGCGCTTGACGACCATGTCGTACAGCTTGGCCTCGACCTCGGTCAGGCTGCGCGGCGCCTGCAGCGTCGGGATGATGGCGAAGTGGTCCGACACCTTGGCGTTGTCGAAGATGCGCTTGTTCGGCTTGACGTAGCCTTCCTTGAGCGCTTTCGCCGCATGCGCCGACAGCGGGCGCAGCGGGCCCGGCAGGTCGTCGGTGGCCAGCATCTGCATCGTGTCCTTCACGACGGCGACATAGTCTTCCGGCAGGTGCTTGCTGTCGGTCCGCGGGTAGGTCAGCACCTTGTGCTTCTCGTACAGCGCCTGCGCGATGCTGAGCGTGGTCTTTGCGCTGAAGCCGAAGCGGCCGTTGGCCTCGCGCTGCAGCGTGGTGAGGTCGTACAGGCCGGGCGCGCTCTGCGTGCTGGGCTTGGCCTCCTCCGTCACGCTGGCCGGCTGGCCGCGCGCCGCCTCGGCGATCGCGTTCGCATCGGCCGCATTCCACAGGCGGTCGGCGCGCTGCTCGGCGTCGTCGGGGTTCTTCTTCCACTTCGGGTCGAACCACTTGCCCTCGTACTCGCCGGCCTGCGCCGCGAAGGTGGCCTTCAGCTCCCAGTAGTCGCGCGAGACGTGCTTGCGGATCTTCTCCTCGCGCTCGACGACGATCGACAGCGTGGGCGTCTGCACCCGGCCGACGGTGGTCAGGAAGAAGCCGCCGTCGCGCGAGTTGAACGCAGTCATCGCCCGCGTGCCGTTGATGCCGACCAGCCAGTCGGCCTCGGAGCGGCTGCGCGCCGCCTGGGCGAGGCCCTGCAGGCTTTCATCGCTGCGCAGGTTGTCGAAGCCGTCGCGGATGGCCGCCGGCGTCATGCTCTGCAGCCACAGCCGGCGCACCGGGTGCTTGCTCTTCGCGTGCTGCTGGATCAGCCGGAAGATCAGCTCGCCCTCGCGCCCCGCGTCGCAGGCGTTGATCAGGTCGGTGACGTCCTTGCGCTTGACCAGCTTGACGATCGCGTTCAGCCGCCCCTTGCTCTTGTCGATCGGGTTCAGATCGAAGTGCGGCGGGATCACCGGCAGGTTCGCGAAGCTCCACTTGCCGCGCTTCACGTCGAACTCCTCCGGCGCCTTGATCTCCAGCAGGTGGCCGACGGCCGAGGTCACGATGTGGTGCTCGCCCTCGAAGTACTCGTCGTGCTTCTCGAACTTGCCCGCGGTGGGCGTCAACGCACGCACGATGTCCTGGGCGACGGAGGGCTTCTCGGCAATGATCAGTGACTTGCTCATGGGACTTTCTGGTGATGGCTCGGCCGGGGTCGGCGCGTGCTCTCTACAATCCGGGCTTCTCGCGCGCATGCACGCACACGCATGCACGCGCGCGCACCCATGAATTCAATGTACCCAAAGAAACCGATGACGCAAGCCGGCACCGCCAAGTCCCCTCGGTCCACCCCTCGGTCCGGACCGACCCCCGTGCCCACCCCCGTGCGGGCCGCAGGCCAGGCGGCCGCCGCCGGCCGGCGCATCCAGGTGCGCCGCTCCGGCGTGCACGGCAAGGGCGTGTTCGCGATCGCACCGATCGCCCGCGGCGAGGTCGTGATCGAGTACAAGGGCGAGGTGATCCCCTGGGAAGAGGCGCTGCGCCGCCATCCGCACGACCCGAAGGACCCGAACCACACCTTCTATTTCCAGCTCGACGACGGCGAGATGGCGATCGATGCCAAGTACGGCGGCAACGCGGCGCGCTGGATCAACCACGCCTGCACGCCGAATTGCGAATCCGACGAGATCGACGGCCGCGTGTTCATCAAGGCGAAGCGCGCGATCAAGCCGGGCGAGGAACTGTTCTACGACTACGGCCTGATCATCGACGAGCGCTACACGCCGAAGCTGAAGAAGGAATACGAATGCCGCTGCGGCACCCGCAACTGCCGCGGCACGATGCTCGCCCCGAAGCGCTGAGGCTGCGATGAGCGACCCCACCGAAGACGACACCCTCGACACCACGCTGCCCGCGGCGTCGCCGCAGCACTGGGGTGCCGAGGCGCTGTGGCAGCAGCTCGAGCCGCTGCTGCCGGGGCTGAGCGTCGAGGTCGTCGCGCGCATCTCGTCGACCAACACCGCGCTGCTGGAGCGTGCCCGCGTCAACATCAGCGCGATCGACGAGGCCCCGGCCGAGCTGGTGCAGGTGCGCCGCAGCGTCGAGAGCGCCGCCTTCGGCCGCCGCGCCGCCGACGTGCAGCCCTGCCTGCTGGTGGCCGAGCACCAGACCGGCGGCCGCGGCCGCATGGGCCGCGTCTGGAAGGCTGCGCCGGTCGCCTCGCTGACCTTCTCGCTGTCGCTGCCGATGAACCCGCCGGATTGGTCGGGGCTGTCGCTCGCGGTCGGCTGTGCGCTGGCCGAGGCGCTCGACCCGCGCACGCCGGGCGATGCGAGCGCGCCACGGATCGGCCTGAAGTGGCCGAACGACCTGTGGCTGATGGAGGCCGGATCCGACGAAGTTGCCAGCACCGGAGCACGGCTCGGCCGCAAGCTCGGCGGTGTGCTGATCGAGACGGTGGCCGCCGGTCCGCGGCGGCTGGCGGTGATCGGCATCGGCATCAACGTGCAGCCGATGCACGCCACCACCGAGCTGAACACCGGCTACGGCTGCGTGCAGGAAATCGACACCACGCTGACCGCGCCGACCACGCTCGCGCGCGTGGCGCTGCCGCTGGTGAAGGCGCTGATCGAGTTCAACCGGCGCGGCTTCGGCGCCTTCGTCGACCGTTTCGCCGCACGCGACCTGCTGCGCGGCCGCGCGATCACGACCACGCAGCCCGACGTGGCCGAAGGCATCGCCGACGGCGTCAGTGCCAACGGCATGCTGCGCGTGCTCACCGCCGACGGCCCGCGCGAAGTGGGCAGCGGCGAGGTCAGCGTGCGCCTGACGCCGGCCGACGGCGGCGCGCCCGACCCGCAGGCCGAGGACGCCTGATGCTGCGTGCGATCGTGCTGGTGCTGCTGCTGGCGAACCTGGGCTTCTGGGCCTGGACGCAGGGGCAGCTCGACGGCGTGGTCGGCGTGCGCGCGCAGGGGGACCGCGAGCCGGAACGGCTGGCGCGCCAGGTGCGCGCGGACAGCGTGCACATCCTGCCGGCGGGCGCGACCTCGGCCCCGGGC
>NZ_JBFUGW010000114.1:0-19833 GCF_056402735.1 Rhizobacter sp. P3_C12 | reverse complement strand
CCTCGGCCCCGGCCGGCTTCGCCTCGGGCGCGTCCGCGCCCTGGGGCGAACGGCGCCGCCAACGCCGCGAACAAGCCGAACAGCAGTAAGCCGGGACGGTCATGAACCCCTCCCGCCCGTTCATTGAAAGACCGGTAGCGACCTCGCTGCTGATGGTCGCCATCGTGCTCGCCGGCCTGGTGGGCTTCAAGTTCCTGCCGCTGGCCGCGCTGCCGCAGGTCGACTACCCGACCATCCAGGTGCAGACGCTCTACCCCGGCGCCAGCCCCGAGGTGATGACGAACACCGTCACCGCGCCGCTCGAGAAGCAGTTCGGCCAGATGCCGGGCCTGCAGCGCATGAGTTCGTCGAGCGCCGCCGGCGTCTCGATCGTCACGCTGCAGTTCTCGCTCGGCCAGACGCTCGACGTCGCCGAGCAGGAAGTGCAGGCCGCCATCAACGCCGGCGGCTCGCTGCTGCCGGCCGACCTGCCGGCGCCGCCGGTCTACGCCAAGGTCAACCCGGCCGATGCGCCGGTGCTGACGCTCGCGATCACCTCCGACTCGCTGCCGCTCACCGAGGTGCAGAACCTCGTCAACACGCGGCTCGCGCAGAAGATGTCGCAGGTCAGCGGCGTCGGCCTCGTGTCGCTGAGCGGCGGCCAGCGCCCTGCCGTGCGCATCCAGGCCGACACGCAGGCCCTCGCGTCGTACGGCATCGGCATCGACACCTTGCGCACCGCCATCACCGGCGCCAACGCGAACAGCGCCAAGGGCAGCTTCGACGGCCCGACCCGCACCTACAGCATCAATGCCAACGACCAGCTGCTGACGGTGGACGACTACAAGTCGCTGGTGGTCGCGTGGCGCAACAACGCGCCGGTGCGCATCGCCGACGTGGCCCAGGTCGTCAACAGCGCCGAGAACGTGCGCCTGGGCGCCTGGGCCGGCATCGACTGCGCCGAGTGCGCGGCCCACCCCGATGCGCGCCCGCTGGTGCCTGCGATCATCCTGAACGTGCAGCGCCAGCCCGGCGCCAACGTGATCGCCACCGTCGACGGCATCAAGGCGCGCCTGCCCGAACTGCAGGCCGGGCTGCCGCCGAGCGTCAGCGTCAACGTCCTCAGCGACCGCACCACCGGCATCCGCGCGTCGGTCAAGCACGTGGAGTTCGAACTGCTGCTGGCCGTGGTGCTGGTGGTGATCGTGATCTTCGCGTTCCTGCACAGCGTGCGCGCCACCGTGATCGCGAGCCTGGCGGTGCCGATCTCGCTGATCGGCACCTTCGGCGTGATGTACCTGCTGGGCTACAGCCTGAACAACCTGAGCCTGATGGCGCTGACCATCGCGACCGGCTTCGTCGTCGACGACGCGATCGTGATGATCGAGAACATCGCCCGCTACATCGAGGAAGGCGAGCCGCCGATGCAGGCAGCGCTGAAGGGCGCGACGCAGATCGGCTTCACGATCATCTCGCTGACCGTCTCGCTGATCGCGGTGCTGATCCCGCTGCTGTTCATGGGCGACGTGGTGGGCCGGCTGTTCCGCGAGTTCGCGGTGACGCTCGCGATCACGATCCTGATCTCGGCGGTGGTGTCGCTGACGCTGGTGCCGATGATGTCCGGCCGTTGGCTCACCCAGCACGAGGATCCGAAGACGGCGACGGGCTTCGGTGCCGCGACACAACGCCTGTTCGATCGCGTGATCGCCCAGTACGACGTCTGGCTCACCTGGGTGCTCGACCGCCAGGCGCTCACGCTGCTGGTGGCCGCCGCGACGCTCGCGCTGACCGTCGTGCTGTACCTGGTGATCCCGAAGGGCCTGTTCCCGACCCAGGACACCGGCCAGCTCAAAGCCCGGCTCGAAGCCGCGCAGGACGTCTCGTACAGCCGAATGGCCGCCCTGCAGCAGCAGGCCGCGCAAGCCGTGCTGGCCGACCCGGATGTCGCGAGCCTCAGCTCGTTCACCGGCGTCGACGCGGCCAACAACACGATGCTGAACACCGGCAGCATGCTGATCAACCTGCGCGGCCAGCGCAGCGGCACGCAGGCGCAGATCATGGATCGGCTGCGCGAGCGGGTGCAGAAGGTGGCCGGCGTCACGCTGTACCTGCAGCCCACGCAGGACCTGACGATCGACGCCGAATCCGGCCCCACCGAATACCGCGTGTCGCTCGAAGGCGTCAGCAGCGACATCGTCGCCGAATGGGCGCACAAGCTGGCCGACCAGCTGCGCACCGTGAAGCAGGTGCGCAACATCGTCACCGATGCCGGCGCGCAGGGCATGTCGGCCTACATCGACATCGACCGCGACACCGCATCGCGCCTGGGCATCACCGCCAGCGCCATCGACGACGCGCTGTACAGCGCGTTCGGCCAGCGCATCGTCTCGACGATCTTCACCGAGACCAACCAGTACCGCGTGATCCTCGAGGCGCAGCCCGGCCTGGTGAACAGCGCGCAGACGCTGGGCCTCTTGAACCTGCGCACCAGCTCGGGCGAGGCGACGCCGCTGTCGGCGATCGCCACCATCCGAGAGAAGCCGGCGCCGCTGCAGATCACGCACGTCGCGCAGTACCCGGCGACGACGCTCGGCTTCGACACCGCGAGCGGCGAATCGCTCGGCCATGCGGTCGACGCGATCCGGCAGGCCGCGAAGGACATCGCGCTGCCCCCCTCCGTCACGATGACCTTCCTCGGCGCGGCCGGCGCCTACCAGGCCTCGCTCGCCAACGAGCTGTGGCTGATCCTCGCGGCGCTGGTGTGCGTGTACATCGTGCTGGGCGTGCTGTACGAGAGCTACATCCACCCGCTGACGATTTTGTCGACGCTGCCATCGGCGGGCGTCGGCGCGCTGCTCGCGTTGATGCTGTCGGGCAACGACCTGGGCGTGATCGGCATCATCGGCATCATCCTGCTGATCGGCATCGTCAAGAAGAACGCGATCATGATGATCGACTTCGCGATCGATGCCGAGCGCCACCAGGGCAAGTCGCCGCGCGAGGCCATCCACCAGGCCGCGCTGCTGCGCTTCCGGCCGATCCTGATGACGACGCTGGCGGCGCTGTTCGCCGCGCTGCCGCTGATGTTCGGCGGCGGCGAAGGCTCCGAGCTGCGCATGCCGCTCGGGCTGTCGATCTTCGGCGGGCTGATCGTGAGCCAGGTGCTGACGCTGTTCACGACGCCGGTGATCTACCTCGGCTTCGACCGGCTGGGCCGGCGCGTGCGGCGCGCCGGCGCCATCCCTGACGGAGCGGCGGGATGAACCTCTCCAGGCCCTTCGTCACGCGGCCGATCGCGACCGTGCTGCTGACCATCGGCATGGCGCTGGCCGGCATYGGCGCGTTCTTCGTGCTGCCGGTGGCGCCGCTGCCGCAGGTGGATTTCCCGACCATCTCGGTCAGCGCCTCGCTGCCCGGCGCGAGCCCCGACACGATGGCCAGCAGCGTCGCCACGCCGCTGGAGCGGCACCTGGGCACCATCGCCGGCGTCAACGAGATGACCTCGTCGAGCTCGAGCGGCTCGGCCCGCGTGACGCTGCAGTTCGACCTGAGCCGCAACATCGACGGCGCGGCGCGCGAGGTGCAGGCGGCGATCAACGCATCGCGCGCCGACCTGCCGTCCACGCTGCGCAGCAACCCGACCTACCGCAAGGCGAACCCGTCGGACGCGCCGATCATCATCCTCGCGCTCACTTCGAAGACCCGCACGCCGGGGCAGATCTACGACGCGGTGTCGAACATCGTGCAGCAGAAGCTCGCGCAGGTCGACGGCGTCGGCGACGTCGAGCTCGGCGGCGGCTCGCTGCCCGCCGTGCGCGTCGAGCTGCTGCCGTTCGCGCTGAACCGCTTCGGCGTCAGCTCCGAGGATGTGCGTGCTGCCATCCAGGCCTCGAACGCGAACCGGCCCAAGGGCGCGATCGAGGACGGCGAGCGCCGCATGCAGATCTACACGCCGCCGCCCGGGCGCAGCGCGGCCGACTACCGCGGGCTGGTGGTGGCCTGGCGCAACAACTCGGCGGTGCGGCTCTCGGACGTGGCCAAGGTGAGCGACGGCGTCGAGAACGTGCGCACGCTGGGCCTGTTCAACGGCCAGCCGGCGGTGATCGTGCTGCTGACACGCCAGCCCGGCGCCAACGTGATCGAGACGGTCGACGGCGTGCGGGCGCTGCTGCCCGAGCTGCGCGCGCAGCTGCCGAGCGACATCGAGCTGCAGGTGGCCTCCGACAGCACCAACTCGATCCGCGCGTCGCTGCGCGAGATCGAGGGCACGCTGGTGATCTCGGTGCTGCTGGTGGTGGTGGTGGTCAGCGTGTTCCTGCGCAGCCTGCGCGCGACCATCGTGCCGGCGGTCGCCACCGTGGTGTCGCTGCTCGGCACCTTCGGCGTGATGTACCTGCTGGGCTACAGCCTGAACAACCTGAGCCTGATGGCGCTGACGGTGGCCACCGGCTTCGTCGTCGACGATGCGATCGTGGTGCTGGAGAACACCAGCCGCCACATCGAGTCCGGCATGGACCGCWTCGAGGCAGCGCTGCTCGGCGCGCGCGAGGTCGGCTTCACGGTGCTGTCGATCAGCCTGTCGCTGGTGGCGGTGTTCATCCCGCTGCTGTTCATGAGCGGGCAGATCGGCCGGCTGTTCCGCGAGTTCGCGGTGACGCTGTCGGTGGCGGTGCTGATCTCGCTGGTGATCTCGCTGACCACCACGCCGATGATGTGCGCCTGGCTGCTGAAGCCGGGCGGCCCGGTGCGCAAGCCGCCGGGCCGGCTGGCCCGTTTCTCGGAGCGCGTGTTCGCCGGCGTGCTGCGCGGCTACGAGCACAGCCTCGACTGGGCGCTGCACAGCAAGGCGCTGGTGATGCTGATCCTGCTGGCGGTGATCGGCCTGAACGTGTACCTCTTCAAGGCGACGCCGAAGGGCTTCTTCCCGCAGCAGGACAACGGGCAGCTGAACGGCGGCCTCGCGGCCGACCAGAGCATCTCGTTCGAGGCGCTGCAGGGCAAGCTGAAGCAGCTGGTCGACATCATCCATGCCGACCCGGCGGTCGACACGGTGGTCGGCTTCACCGGCGGCGGGCGCGCCGGCGGCGGCTTCATGTTCATCAACCTGAAACCGGTCGGCCAGCGCAAGGACGGCGGCCAGGCGGTGATCGCGCGGCTGCGCCCGCAGCTGGCCACCGTGACCGGCGTGCAGCTGTTCCTGAACCCGGTGCAGGACCTGCGGGCCGGCGGGCGATCGAGCAACTCGACCTACCAGTACACGCTGAAGAGCGACAACATCGCCGACCTGCGCAGCTGGGCGCTGAAGCTGGCCGACCAGATGCGCACCAAGGAAGAGCTGGCCGACGTCGACACCAACCAGCAGGACAACGGCGTGCAGAGCTTCGTCGACATCGACAAGGCGACCGCGGCGCGGCTGGGCATCACGACGCGCGATGTCGACAACGCGCTGTACGACAGCTTCGGCCAGCGCCAGGTGGCCACCATCTACGACGAGCTGAACCAGTACCACGTCGTGATGGAGGCGGCGCGCAGCCTGACGCGCAGCCCGACCTCGCTGAACGACGTGTACATCCCGCGCAAGGCCGGCACCGGCGCGGCGACCACCGCGACGCTGTCGGTGAACCCGGCGCTGCGCGACGCCTCGGGCGGCTCGGCGCTCTCCAACACCGCGAACACGATGGTGCCGCTGCAGGCGCTCGCGCGCTTCAGCGAGAGCGCGACGCCGACCTCGATCAACCACCAGGACGGCGAACTCGCGACCACGGTGTCGTTCAACCTGCCCGAGGGCGTGAGCCTGTCGGACGCGCAGGCGGCGGTGAAGCAGGCCGAGGCCGACATCGCGATGCCGGYCAATGTGCGCGGCAGCTTTGCGGGCACGGCGCGCGGTTTCCAGGATTCGCAGGCGCAGCAGCCGCTCTTGATCCTGGCGGCGATCGTCGTGATCTACATCGTGCTGGGCGTGCTGTACGAGAGCCTGGTGCACCCGGTGACGGTGCTGTCGACGCTGCCGTCGGCCGGCGTCGGCGCGGTGCTGGCGCTGCTGATGTTCCGCATGGAGTTCTCGATCATCGCGCTGATCGGCGTGTTCCTGCTGATCGGCATCGTCAAGAAGAACGCGATCCTGATCATCGACTTCGCGCTCGAGGCCGAGCGCTCGCGCGGGCTGTCGCCGCTCGAGGCGGTGCGCGAGGCCTGCCTGCTGCGCTTCCGCCCGATCCTGATGACGACGCTGGCCGCGGGCCTCGGCGCGCTGCCGCTGGCGATCGGCTTCGGCGAGGGCTCCGAGCTGCGCCAGCCGCTGGGCGTGGCCATCATCGGCGGGCTGATCGCGAGCCAGCTGCTGACCCTGCTGACGACGCCGGTCGTCTACCTCCTGCTCGACAAGCTGCGCCGCCGTGGCGCCGACGAGCGCCACCTGAGCCGCGGCACTGACGCTGCGCTGCACGCATGACTTCACGACTGACTCCTCTTGCTGTGGCCTTGCTGCTGGCCGGCTGCTCGGTGACCCCGCGCTACCAGGTGCCTGACACCGCGTTGCCCGCGGGCTACAAGGAAGTGCCGGCCGCGGCCGAAGGCTGGCTGCCGGCGGCGCCGGCCGATGCGCTCGACCGCGGGCCGTGGTGGACGCTGTTCGGCGACGAGACGCTGAACACGCTGGCCGGCCAGGTCGAGGTGTCGAACCAGAACATCGCGGCGGCGGTGGCCGGCTACGCGCAATCGCAATCGCTGGTGAAGCAGGCGCGGGCCTCGTTCTTCCCGAACGTCAGCCTGAGCGGCGGTGCGACGCGCTCCGGCGGTAGCGCGCGAACCTCCACCGGCAACACCTACCAGGTGGGCCTGGGCGCGAGCTGGGAGGCGCCGCTGTGGGGCAAGCTCGAAGCCGGTGTCGACGCCGCGACGGCCGGCGCGCAGGCGAGCGAGGCCGACCTGGCATCGGCGCGGCTGTCGGCGCAGGCGACGCTCGCCAGCACCTATTTCTCGCTGCGCGAGGCCGATGCCGAGATCGACGTCGTGACGCGCACGGTCGAGAGTTTCACGCGCTCRCAGACGATCACGCAGAACCGCTACGACGCCGGTGTCGCACCGAAGAGCGACCTGCTGCAAGCGCAGACGCAGCTCGCGAACGCGCAGGCCGACCTGGCGGCGCTGCGCCGCCAGCGCGCGGTGCTGGAGCATGCGATCGCGGTGCTGGTCGGCAAGGCGCCGGTGCAGTTCTCGCTGCCGCCGGCCGCGTGGCAGATGACGGTGYCGGCGGTGCCGCTGGTGGTGCCGTCGGAGCTGCTGCAGCGCCGGCCGGACATTGCCGGTGCGGAGCGCAGCGTGGCTTCGGCGAACGCGCAGATCGGCATCGCGCGCAGCGCGTACTTCCCGAGCCTGTCGCTGAGCGGCTCGATCGGGCAGCAGAGCAGCGCGGCGAGTCAGCTGTTCAACGCGAGCCAGACCCTGTGGTCGCTCGGCGTGTCGGTGGCGCAGACGATCTTCGACGCCGGCGCGACGCGGGCGCGCGTGGAAGGCGCCGAGGCGAGCCGCGATGTGGCTGTCGCGCTCTACCGGCAGACGACGCTCGCGGCGCTGCAGGCGGTGGAGGACCAGCTGTCGCTGGTGCGGATGCTGGCCGAGCAATCGCCGCTGCGGCAGCAGGCGTCAAAGGCGGCCGACGACACCGAGGTGCAGACGCTGAACCGGTACCGCGCCGGGCAGGTCAGCTACCTGGAGGTGGCGAGTGCGCAGTCGTCAGCGCTGAGCGCGCGGCGGGCGCTGGTGCAGCTGCAGGTGGACCAGCAGCTGGCGGCGATCGGGTTGATCCAGGCGATGGGTGGCGGGTGGCATGCGGGCTGGGTCACACAGCCCGTCTCTGCGTCATCACGTTGACGGCGCGACAACAAAGGCCCGAGCCGCCCCCTCTCAGGTTGTGGAGTCCTTTGAGGACAGCTGAGCCAGGCCCTGAAATACAAGTTCAGGCGCTTGCTCGGACGCGTCATATAGAAAAACTGCCATGTCGCAGTTGTCCGCATACGGGACCTTGTTTCTATCAGCTCCTTCTGTTCTATTTGAATCATCCGCCTCCAGAATGCACTTCCTCATAAGGGTATTGATTACCCGGCCGTGATTGACGAGAAGCACCTCTCTTTCGTTCCGGGAAGAATTTTCTACGATCAGATTCACCTCGAGCAAAACCCTTTCGAGTAGCACATTGTATTTTTCCGCACCCGGAATGGCAGGAAGATGATCCCAGAGCTCCAGCAGTTGCGGATACTCACGCATCAAATTATCCTCTTGATTTCCCCATTGTTCGCTGCGAGTCTTGTCGGAATACCCTGAAGCATCCCCCCCAGTTGATTTCCTTTAATCCTTCATTGACTTGAATATTTGAATCTGTTTTTCGGCCGATGATTTCTCCAGTATGAAAGGCGCGCGCCAAAGGAGAGCAGTGAACAGATGAAATGCTTATTTTTTTCTGCTCCTGCAATCGCCGTATACCTGAAGCAAGAGCATTCGCATCAGCGATTCCTTTTTCCGTCAAATCCTCGTCCGGAACTTCTGAACCTATTATTTTTCCTTGGAGATTTGAAGGCGTTTGCCCATGCCTCACCATCATGACCAAAGTGCCTTTCTGAGAATTGGCACTCCATGAAGAAAAATCGAATTTCATTCGATCAGGACTGACACCCATCAAATGAGGTGCCACCGAGAACTCCACCTTCTCGAAAAATCGACCCTTACCTTGAGCGGGCACGTTGCTTTTTTCAATATGATTGACATCACCATGATTTCCGAGAAAATGCTTGCCGGACACGATGAGATGCCTGTTTGATGCTGATTTCATGTTCACGTGTGATTGACCATGCGGATGAGTACCACGGCACGTGAAATCGTTCCGCCGAACTCGCGCACCACGTGACCCGGCCTCGGCTTGTGACGGTCAGCAGCGCCCGCCTTCATGTGCCCCAGYACCGAAGGCAGACTCGCGAAATCAGCATCTGCCTTGCCCGGCTCGCCAGCCTTACACTGCGAAGACTTGTAAGGAGTCCCCGTGACGGAATCCACCATCACCTCCAAGGGCCAGACCACGGTTCCGGCCGAGATCCGCGAGCGACTCGGGGCCGTCGCCGGCACGCGGCTCGTGTGGCACCTGATGCCCGACGGCAGTCTCATCGTGCGCGCCAAGACGCGTTCGCTGCGCGACATGGCCGGCATGCTGAAGGCGCCGAAGGGCAAGCGGGTCAGCATCGACGACATGAACCCCTGGCGCTGATGGCCGCGATCGACACCAACGTCCTGATCCGCTACCTCATCCAGGACGAAGACTCGCAATTCGCCATCGTCATGAAGTTGCTGGACGAGTGCGCGCGCGAAGGGCGCCCGCTGTTCGTGCCGGTCACCGTCGCGCTGGAGTTGGAGTGGGTGCTGCGATCGAACTTCCAGGTCGCCAAGCCCGACTTCATCAGCACCCTGTCGCAGTTGCTGCCCTGGCCGCGCAGGCCGGTGAGGAGCCGCTGTGGACCTTCGACAAGAAGGCGGCCAAAGTGGATGGCGCCAAGCTTCTCGCGTGAATCAGAGCAACTGCACGGTGTGCCCTTGTCGGGCGAGCAACGACACCGCTTGCTTGTCGAACGACACGAAGGTTTCCGCACCCAACCAACTGCCCTCGTAGGCCATGATGCCGTCCGCGAAATCGCCGCCGGCCTCCAGAACTGCAAGACCTGCCTCGACGGCAGGCCGGTTCACCGCCACCTTCTCTGTGGCCACCAGTGCCCGGATGGCCGAGGCGATCGAGGCGTCGTCGAAGCGATAGACCTTGCGCAGCACCCAGACGAACTCGCAAAGGCACGGCAGCGACACCGCGATCAGCGATGCTTCGGTCAGCACCTTGTCGGCAATACGCGCCTGTTTCAGGTCATCGCGAACGACGCCCCGCACCAGAACGTTCGTGTCGACGCCGATCCTCATTTCTTGCCGGACCAGCCAGCGGCTGCGGCCTGATTGATCTCGTCGATCGTGGCCACTTTGCGGGTCTTGCCTGCGAGCAATCCGAGAAAGCCTTCGATGGATCCCGTCGGCCGTGCCGCCTTCAATTCGATCCGGCCATCGGGCAGCAAGTCCACCTCGATCTTCTCGCCGGGCTGGATGCCCAGATGCTGCAGAACCTCTTTCCGAAACGTCACCTGGCCTCGGGTTGTGACGGTCAATGTGCTCATGGCGGTACCTCAAATCGCTCGGTAGGTCGTCATCGTAATGCAAAGTTGCCTTACCAAAGGCTCTGCATCGCCTTAGAGATCGACGATCGGTCGCCGCGCAGGCGACGCCCTCTCTTTCCGAGCTAAACTCGCGCCGCCAGGAGAGAGCTTCCAAGCGAAGCCGCCGAAGGCGCAGGTCCGGCAGCGATGCCGGCTCGAACGCTCAGGCAAAAGGACTGGCAAGCGCCCCGCGAGGGGCGTTCCTCGCTGGAGAGAGGCTCACCCCGAGTGAGTCCACCGAAGGGGCAAGCGGTCAACCGGGATCCGGGGGCCGCCAATCTCTCAGGTAAAGCRGACAGAGAGGGCATCCCCAACGCGTCGGCCGGCATGGCGACACGTTGGACCGGTGAATGCCCTCGGAGAAGACCATGTCCGCACTCGACCTGCCGCTGTCCTCGTCAACGAACAGCCCCCTGCTCAAGACCCCCCTCCACGCACTTCACCTCGAACTCGGCGCCAAGATGGTGCCCTTCGCCGGCTACGAAATGCCGGTGAACTACCCCGGCGGCATCATCGCCGAGCACAAGCACTGCCGCAGCGCCGCCTCGCTGTTCGACGTCTCCCACATGGGCCAGGTCCGCCTGGTCGGCCCCGACGCCGCCAAGGCCCTCGAATCGCTGGTGCCCGTCGACATCGTCGACCTCGCCGTCGGCAAGCAGCGCTACGGCTTCTTCACCAACACCAGCGGCGGCATCCTCGACGACCTGATGATCACGCGCCGCGAGAACGACCTGCTCGTCATCGTCAACGCCGCCTGCAAGGACGCCGACATCAAGCACCTGGTGACCCACATCGCCCACAAGTGCACCGTGCAGCCGCTGCCCGAGCGCGCGCTGCTCGCGCTGCAGGGCCCGCAGGCCGTGAAGGCGCTGGCCCGCCTGAATGCCGATGCCGCCACCCTCACCTTCATGACCGGCCGCGCGCTGACGCTGGCCGGCGCCGACTGCTTCGTGACCCGCTCCGGCTACACCGGCGAAGACGGCTTCGAGATCTCGGTCGCCGCCGACCAGGCCGAATCGCTGGCCCGCGCGCTGCTCGCCCAGCCCGAGGTCAAGCCCTGCGGCCTCGGCGCGCGCGACACGCTGCGCCTGGAAGCCGGCCTGTGCCTGTACGGCCACGACATCGACGAGAAGACCACGCCGGTCGAGGCCGGCCTCACCTGGGCGATCCAGAAGGTGCGCCGCGCCGGTGGCGCGCGCGCCGGCGGCTACCCCGGTGCCAGCGTGATCGACGGGCAGTTCGCCCACGGCCCGACGAACAAGCGCGTCGGCCTGCTCGGCCTCGAGCGCGTGCCGGTGCGCGAAGGCGCCACCATCGTCGACGGCCAGGGCCACAAGCTCGGCCACGTGACCAGCGGCACGCTGTCGCCCAGCGTCAACCAGCCGATCGCGATGGCCTACCTCGCCGGCAACCACGCGCTGCCGCACCACGAGGTGTTCGCCGAGGTGCGCGGCAAGCGGCAGCCGATGCGCGTCGCGCCGATGCCGTTCTCGCCGCACCGGTACTTCCGTGGCTGATTTCCTTTCAACCCCTTTGACCTCGTTCCCAAGGAGACCCCGATGACGACCATGTACACCCCCGACCACGAGTGGATCAACATCGAAGACCACGAGGCCGCCACCGTCRGCATCACGCTCCACGCGCAGGATGCGCTGGGCGACGTGGTCTTCGTCGRCCTGCCGGAAGTCGGCCGCACCTTCAAGAAGGGCGAGGTCGCCGGCGTCGTCGAATCGGTGAAGGCCGCCGCCGACCTGTACATGCCGGTGGCCGGCGAGATCGTCGAGGTCAACGAGGCGCTGCGCGCCGACCCGTCGCTCGCCAACAGCGATCCGCTGGGCAACGGCTGGTTCTTCAAGGTGCACGTCACCGACATGGGCGAGTTCGACCAGTTGATGGACCAACCCGCCTACGACGAGCTCGTCAAGAACGCCTGAGGCTTGCCGCGAGTCCCGGATTGACATCCGGGCTACGACCTTGCCGACCCTCTCTTCACACGGAACTGCCATGTTGATGTCCGCCGCCACGCCCCTGGGCGCCCTCGAGAACGCCACCGAATTCGTCGCCCGCCACATCGGGATCGAGGAGGCGGACGAACGGCACATGCTGTCTGCCATCGGCGCCGCATCGCGCCGCGCGCTGATCGACGCGATCGTGCCGCGCGCCATTGCCCGCCCGGTGCCGATGCAGCTGCCCGCCGCGCTGACCGAGGCGCAGGCGCTCGCCGAGCTGAAGGGCATCGCCGCGCGCAACCAGGTGCTGAAGAGCTTCATCGGCCAGGGCTACCACGGCACCCTGACGCCCGGCGTCATCCTGCGCAACATCCTCGAGAACMCGGCCTGGTACACCGCCTACACGCCCTACCAGGCCGAGATCTCGCAGGGCCGCATGGAGGCGCTCGTCAACTTCCAGACCATGGTCTGCGAGCTGACGGGGCTGGCGATCGCCGGCTCGTCGATGCTCGACGAAGCCACCGCCGCCGCCGAGGCGATGACGCTCGCGCTGCGCGTGGGCAAGAGCAAGAGCACCACCTTCTTCGTCGCCGACGACGTGCTGCCGCAGACGCTCGAGGTGGTGCGCACGCGCGCCGAGCCGCTCGGCCTCGCGGTCGTCACCGGCCCGGCCGCCGATGCGGCCAAGGACAAGCCCTTCGGCGCGCTGTTCCAGTACCCCGGCGTCAACGGCGTCGTGCAGGACCTGGCGCCGGTGATCGCCGCGGTGCATGCGGCCGGCGGCCTCGCGATCGTCGCCGCCGACCTGCTGGCGCTGACGCTGATCACGCCCCCTGGCGAGATGGGTGCCGACATCGCGGTCGGCAACACGCAGCGCTTCGGCATGCCGATGGGCAACGGCGGCCCGCACGCCGCCTACATGGCGACCAAGGACGAGTTCAAGCGCTCGATGCCCGGCCGGCTGGTCGGCGTCAGCGTCGACGTGCACGGCAACCCGGCCTACCGCCTCGCGCTGCAGACGCGCGAGCAGCACATCCGCCGCGAGAAGGCCACGTCGAACATCTGCACCGCGCAGGTGCTGCCGGCGGTGATCGCGAGCATGTACGCCGTGTACCA
The DNA here is from genome assembly GCF_056402735.1 of Rhizobacter sp. P3_C12. NCBI lineage: Bacteria > Pseudomonadati > Pseudomonadota > Betaproteobacteria > Burkholderiales > Sphaerotilaceae > Rhizobacter > Rhizobacter sp. P3_C12. Next base: position 6,551 of record NZ_JBFUGW010000114.1, on the reverse strand, counting down.
CGGGCCGCAAGGCCTGAAACGCATCGCCGGCCGCGTCGCCAGCTACACCGCTGTGCTGGCGGCCGGCCTGAAGGAAGCCGGCTGCACGCTGGCGCACGAGAGCGCGTTCGACACGCTCGAGGTGCGGACCGGCGGCCGCACCGAGGCCGTGCTGCAGGCCGCGCGCGAATCGGGGTTCAACCTGCGCCGCGCCTCGGCCGCGAGCGTCGGCATCTCGCTGGACGAAACCACCACGCGCGGCGACATCGACGCGCTGCTGCGCATCGTGCCGTCCCGCCCGCTCGACAGCGCCGCGCTGTGGGCGCGCAGCGAGAAGGGCGTGGCCGCGCTGGTGCCGGCCGAGCTGGCGCGCCGCAGCGCCTTCCTGTCGCATCCGGTGTTCAACACGCACCACAGCGAGACCGAGATGCTGCGCTACATCCGCAGCCTGTCCGACAAGGATCTCGCGCTCGACCGCAGCATGATCCCGCTCGGCTCGTGCACGATGAAGCTGAACGCGACCAGCGAGATGATCCCGATCACCTGGCCGGAGTTCGCGAACGTGCACCCGTTCGCACCGCTTGACCAGCTGGCCGGCTACGCGCTGCTCGACCAGCAGCTGCGCGACTGGCTGTGCCAGGCCACCGGCTATGCCGGCATCAGCCTGCAGCCCAATGCCGGCTCGCAGGGCGAGTACGCCGGGCTGCTGGTGATCAAGGCCTTCCACAAGTCGCGTGGCGAGGGCCACCGCAACATCTGCCTGATCCCCGAATCGGCGCACGGCACCAACCCGGCCAGCGCGCAGATGGTGGGGCTGCAGGTGGTGGTCACGAAGTGCGATGCCGACGGCAACGTCGACCTCGCCGACCTGAAGGCCAAGTGCGAGCAGCACAGCGCGAACCTCGCCTGCGTGATGATCACCTACCCTTCCACCTACGGCGTGTTCGAGACGCGCGTGAAGGAGCTGTGCGCACTGGTGCACGAGCACGGCGGGCGGGTGTACGTGGACGGCGCCAACATGAACGCGCTGGTCGGCATCGCCGCGCCGGGTGAGTTCGGCGGCGATGTGAGCCACCTGAACCTGCACAAGACCTTCTGCATCCCGCACGGCGGCGGCGGGCCGGGCGTCGGCCCGGTGTGCGTGGCGGCCGACCTGGTGCCTTTCCTGCCGGCGCACCGCGCGGCGGGCATCGGCACCGACTCCCAGGTGGGCGCGGTCTCGGCCGCACCGTTGGGCAATGCGGCCGTGCTGCCGATCAGCTGGATGTACGTGCGCATGATGGGCTCGGAAGGCCTGCAGGCCGCGACCGAGACGGCGATCCTCAGCGCCAACTACGTGGCCGCACGCCTGGCCGACCACTACGACATCCATTACAGCGGCAACATCGCCGGCGTGAAGGGCGGCGGCGTGGCGCACGAGTGCATTCTCGACCTGCGCCCGCTGAAGGAGACCTCGGGCGTCAGCGCCGAGGATGTCGCGAAGCGCCTGATCGACTACGGCTTCCATGCGCCGACGCTGAGCTTCCCGGTGGCCGGCACGCTGATGGTGGAGCCGACCGAGAGCGAACCGCTGGTCGAGCTGGACCGCTTCTGCGACGCGATGATCGCGATCCGCGAGGAGATCCGCAAGGTCGAGCAGGGGCAGTGGCCGCAGGACGACAACCCGCTGAAGGCCGCGCCGCACACCACCGGCGCGCTGATGAAGGCGGAGTGGCCGCATGCGTATTCGCGCGAGGAAGCGGCCTTCCCGCTCAAGAGCCTGAAGAAGCAGAAGTACTGGTCGCCGGTGGGTCGCGTGGACAACGTCTACGGCGATCGCAACCTGTTCTGCAGCTGCCCCCCGCTGTCCGACTACAGCTGATCCCCCCACCTGAAAGCGCGCCATGGCCGTATCGGTCTTCGACCTGTTCAAGATCGGCATCGGCCCATCGAGCTCGCACACGGTGGGGCCGATGCGCGCAGCGCGGCTGTTCGCGCTGCGCCTGCAGCACGACGGCCTGCTGCCCCGTGTGGCACGCGTGCTGGCCGAGCTGTACGGCTCGCTCGGCGCGACCGGCAAGGGGCATGGCAGCGACAAGGCGGTGCTGCTCGGGCTCGCGGGGCACGAGCCGGACCGCGTCGATCCCGATGCGATCCCGGCCCACCTCGACGCCATTCGCAGCGGCAAGCAGCTGCAGCTGCTGGGCGAGCACGCGATCACGTTCAACGAGAAGACCGACCTGGTCTTCTTCCGCCGGCAGACGCTGCCCTTCCACGCCAACGGCATGCGCTTCGTCGCGTACGACACCGAGGGTGGCGAACTCGCGGCGCGCACCTACTACTCGGTGGGCGGCGGCTTTGTCGTCAGCGAAGAGCTGGCGGCCGACGGCAGCAAGCAGAAGGTGCTGGCGCCGGACACCACGGTGCTGCCGCTGCCCTTCCATTCGGGCGCYGACCTGCTGACGATCGCCGCGCGCGAGCGCTGCAGCATCGCGCAGATCATGCGGCGCAACGAACGGCACTGGCGCACCGACGACGAGATCGACGCCGGCCTGTTGCACATCTGGCAGGTGATGCAGGACTGCGTGGCGCGCGGCTCGCGCACCGACGGCGTGCTGCCCGGCGGCTTCAAGGTGCGGCGGCGCGCGGCCGACCTGCACCGGCAGCTGTCGTCGAACCCCGAGGCGGCGCTGCGCGACCCGCTGCAGGTGCTCGATTGGGTGAACCTGTACGCGCTCGCGGTGAATGAAGAGAACGCGGCCGGCGGGCGCGTCGTGACGGCGCCGACCAACGGTGCGGCCGGCATCGTGCCGGCGGTGCTGCACTACTACGCGCGCTTCGTCGCGGGGGCCACGCCGGCCGGCATCATCGACTTCCTGCTGACGGCGGCGGCGATCGGCATCCTCTACAAGGAGAACGCGTCGATCAGCGGCGCCGAGGTGGGCTGCCAGGGCGAGGTCGGCGTCGCGTGCTCGATGGCCGCTGGCGCGCTGTGCGCGGTGCTGGGCGGCACGCCGGAGCAGGTGGAGAACGCGGCCGAGATCGGCATGGAGCACCACCTGGGTCTCACTTGCGACCCGGTCGGCGGGCTGGTGCAGATCCCGTGCATCGAACGCAACGCGATCGCATCGGTGAAGGCGATCAACGCGGCGCGCATGGCGATGCGCGGCGACGGCACGCACCACGTGAGCCTCGACAAGGTCATCAAGACGATGCGCGACACCGGCGCGGACATGATGACGAAGTACAAGGAAACGGCGCGCGGCGGGTTGGCGGTGAACATCGTGGAGTGCTGACGCGTCGGCGAGGCAAAGGCGCGTGCGGGGAGGCTGTGGCTCGCCGGCCGGTGCGGTCTTCGCCCCTCTCGGGGCGAAGACTGCCCTGCGCTGACTGGTTTCATGGCCCGTCGCCGAAACTCCCTCCACTCACTTCGTTCGTTGTGGTCAAACAGTCGGCGACAGTCAGTGCACGAAGCGCGCTGGCGCGCGCGGGCCATGAAACCAGCCAGCTCCGGCGCCCCGGCTTTATTGGCGCTCCACAGCCTCCCCGCACGCGCCTTTGGGCACCACCGCTCTTTAGGGAGGTGACAAGCGAACAAGTGGGGATGGAGCCCGGGTTGTCACCCGGGCAGGCTCCTGCAACGCACGTCCAGCCATATGACAGACCACCACAAAGGCATCCTCTACGCCCTCGCCGCTGCCGCGCTCAACGCCAGCATCGGCGTGCTGACCAAGACGCTCGTCGCGCTGGGCTTTGCGCCGAGCAGCATCGCAGGGCTCAAGACCGTCATCGGCTTCGTGATCCTGCTGGGCATCGTGCTGGTGCAGGCACCTCGGCAATTGCGCGGCAGCTGGCTGCAGGCCGGCCTGTGCGCGTTCTTCGGCATCTTCGTGCTGTTCCACTTCGAGACGGCCGCGTATGCGCATCAGTCGGCCGCCAATGTCGTCGTGATGCTGATGGCCTGCGCGGCATTCTCGGCGATGGCCCTGGGCTGGCCGGTGCTGGGTGACCGGCCCAGGCGCCGGCAGGTCCTCGGCCTGCTGGTCGCGGTGGTGGGTGTCGCACTGATTTGCGGCGCGAACCTCGGTGGTGATCTGCAAGGCCTGCTGCTCGCCGCCATCGCCGGCACCGGCTACGGCATCTTCTCGGTGCTCGTCAAGAAGCTCGGGCTGCAGGGCGGCTTCGCGCTGACGACACGCCTGCTGTTCTTCGGCAGCCTCTACCTCGGCATCGCCATCCAGCCGGACAACCTTGCCCAGGCGCAGTGGAGCGCGACAGCCGTGCTGCTGCTCGTGCTGCTGGCGATCTTTCCGACCGTGCTCGGCTTCGTCTGCACGACACGCGCGATCCAGGACATCTCGCCAGGCCGCGTGCAGACGTTGGAACTGGCAGAGCCGGTATTCGCCGCGGTGTTCGCACTGGCAATGCTCGGCGAAGTGCCGACCAGCGGCGCCCTGATCGGTGGCGCCGTGGTGATGGCGGGGCTGTACCTCAGCGCTTCGTAGAGGCTGATCCCGGGGTTGTCACCCTCATTTGTTCGCTTGTCACAGTCGAAGGAGCAGGGTGGTGGCCCGAAGGCGCGTGCGGGGAGGCTGTGGAGCGCCAATAAAGCCGGGGCGCCGGAGCTGGCTGGTTTCATGGCCCGCGTGCGCAGCACGCGCCTTCCGCGCCAACGTCGCCGCGGAGTGACTTGCCTCTAAGGGCGGTACTGAAACGGCGGCAAGCGCCTCGCACGCCGCCACACCAGCACCGGCAGCCGCAGCAGGAACTCCAGCATCAGCCGCGCATGCATCCACGTCAGCAGCGCGTTGTCGCGCCCGTAGCGGAAGTGCGAGACGCCGCCCTCCTCCGCCGTCAGGTACTTCACCGGCGCCGGCAGGTTGATCGGCGCGACGCCGCGCCACGCAAGCCGCACCACCGCCTCGGTATCGAAATCGAAGCGCCGCATCCACGGCTGGCGCTTCATCACCGCCATCAGCGGCTCGATCGGGTACACGCGGAAGCCGTACAGCGAATCGCCGATGCCGGCGTTCAGCGTCTCCAGGTCGGTCCAGCCGTTCGAGATGCGCCGCCCGCGCACCCGCAGCAGCGGCGCCGATGCATCGAACACCGGCTTGCCCAGCACCATCGCATCAGGGTGCTCCACCGACCGCGCCATGAACTGCGGGATCAGCCCGGCCGGGTGCTGCCCGTCCGAATCCATCGTCAGCACATGCGTGAAACCCGCCTCGCGCGCCGCCTGCAGCCCGGCCAGCACCGCAGCCCCCTTGCCCTGGTTGCGCGGCAGCACGATCACGCGCAGCTGCGCATCGGCCTCGGCCAGGCGCTGCAGCCCCTCGGCCGTGCCGTCGGTGCTGCCGTCCACCACCACCCACACCGGCGACCACTGCGCGCGCGCCGCACGCACCGTCTCGTACACCGTCGCGCCGGTGTTGTAGCTCGGGATCAGCACCGCATGCCGGGTTGCGCTCACGTCAGCTCTTTCCTGAAATACGTTTCCAGCTCGTCCAGCGGCAGCGCCGCACCCTCCCGCGGCTCGAAGCGCTCGCCCAGCCGCAGCCGGAACGCCATCGGAAACGGCGGCACGCGCCAGATCGGCCAGCCCTTGCGCAGGTACGGCGACTCGGTCTCGATGAACACCGTCTGGATCGGCACGCCGGCCTTGTGCGCGATCGCCGTCACGCCCGGGCGGAAGCGGTTCAACGTCTCGCCGGCCGCGGTGCGCGTGCCCTCGGGGAACATCACCAGCTGCGAGCCATCACGCAGGTTCGCGATCGCATGCCGCAGCATCGTGCGCGGCGAATCGTTCGGGATGTAGCGCGCCAGCCGCGCACCGGCCCCGAGGAACACGCTGCGCATCAGGTCGCCCTTCATGATGCACACGCCGCGCTGCAGCCGCGCGACGATCAGCAGCGCATCGACCATGCTCGGGTGGTTGGCCACCACCACCAGCCCGGTCGCATCGTCATTCAGGCGATCGAGCGCCTGGCTGTCGACCTCCATCAGCCCGAACCCGACCGCGAGGTTCCAGAACACGCGGTACGAACTCGCCACCACGTGCCGCCCGATGGCCTGCGCCCGCTGCCGCGGCACCAGCGGCAGCATCAGCGCCGCGATCAGGTTCCAGCCGAGCGAGGCCAGGCCCAGCCCGAGCAGCAGCAGGTAGAAGCACGCGAGCTGCCAGCCGCGCCGGATCATGGGGGCGACGGCTCCGCGGCCGACGCGATGCCGTGCGCCTCGACCTCGACCAGCAGGTCGGCGCGGCACACGTCGGCGCGCAGGTAGATGGCGTTGCGCAGCGCCGGCGCCTCGGCACCCAGGCGCTGCGCCAGCACCTCGCGCACCACCGGCAGGTCGCGCGCATGGCGGACGTAGACGGTGCAGGCCAGCGTGTCGACACGGTGCGCCCGCGGCCCGATCATGCTCAGCGCGTTGGCCGCGTCGACCACCGCGGCGACGTTCGCGAGCGTCTCCTCGGTCTGCCGGGCCACGTCGCCGGCGTGCAGCGTCTGGTGCCCGACGATGCTGGCGGTGCCCGACAGGAACAAGGCCTCGCGCCCGCCGCCGATCGACGCCAGCGCGCCGCGCGAGAA
>NZ_JBFUGW010000113.1:0-20107 GCF_056402735.1 Rhizobacter sp. P3_C12 | reverse complement strand
CGATCGAGGCGATCGTGCAGGCGCGCACCGACGGCGGCCCGTTCAAGAGCCTGTTCGACTTCTGCGCGCGGGTCGACCGCAGCCGCATGAACAAGCGCACCGTCGAGGCGCTGATCAAGGCCGGCGCGTTCGACCTGCTGCACCCGGAGCGCTCGCTGCTGGTGGCGAGCATCGGGCTCGCCTTCGAGTACGCCGACACGCAGGCCGCGCACGCCGACCAGGGCGGGCTGTTCGACTTCGGAGATTCCCATGCGGCGTCGACGCAGGAGCCCGAGCTGGTGCAGGTGCCGCCGTGGAGCATCAAGGAGCGGCTCAGCTTCGAGAAGGTCGCGCTCGGCTTCTACCTGTCGGGCCACCTGTTCGACCAGAGCGGCGACGAGGTGCGGCGCTTCGCCAAGCGCAAGATCGCCGACGTGATCGACAGCCGCGAGCCGCAGATGCTGGCCGGCATCGTCGGCGACCTGCGGGTGATCAACGGCCAGCGCGGCCGTGTCGCGATCTTCAAGCTCGACGACAAGAGCGAGGCGATCGAGGCGGTGGCCAACGAGGAGTTGCTGAACGCCAACAAGGACCTGCTGAAGGACGACGAGCTGATCATCGTCTCGGGCAAGGTGCAGCCCGACCGCTTCTCCGGCGGCATGCGCCTGAACGTGCAGCAGGTGTGGGACCTGGCCACCGCGCGCTGCCGCTTCGGCAAGTACCTGCGCGTCGAGGTCAACGGCAGCGTGCCGCCGGTGGCCGAGGTGCTGCGCGATTTCCCGAGCCGGCGCGTGCAGACCGACCAGGGCACGACGACGCAGGGCCTGGCGGTGCGGCTGGTGGTGCAGCGCGACGCGGCCGTCGGCGAGCTCGACCTGGGCGAGGAGAGCCGCTTCTTCCCGAGCGATGCGGCACTGGCGCGCTGGGTCGAGAGCGCGCACGGGCGGGCCGGCATCGTTTACGAGTAGTGGTGGCAGGGGTTACCAGTAGTCACGAGTTGGCACATTCCCTGTCGGCACCACACGCTCCAGCAACGTTCTAAGCGCATCATCAGATCTGCGTCAACACGCAGGAGGTCGCATATGAAGCAAGCACTCGCCCTGATCACACTGGCCGTCGCCAGTGCCTCATCCTTTGCCACCGACGTCGGCGTGTCGGTCAGCGTCAGCCAGCCCGGCGTCTATGGCCGCATCGACATCGGCAATGCACCGCCGCCGATCGTGATCAACCCGCAGCCGATCATCATCCAGCAGCCGCCGGCCGTGGTGGTCGAGCGCCGCCCGATCTACCTGCGCGTGCCGCCGGGCCACCAGAAGAACTGGGGCCGCTACTGCGGCCAGTACGCGGCCTGCGGCCAGCCGGTGTACTTCGTGCGCGAGGACTGGTACCAGGAGCACTGGCGCCGTGAACACGAGCATGACCACGATCACGACCGCCGCGATGACCGCGGCCGCGGCCATGGCCGTGGGCATGACAAGCACGACAAGCACGACAAGCACGACCACTGATCCGGGCTGAACCGGATCGGTCTCCGGGCCCGGGGTGTCTACACTCGAGCCCCATGCCGACATCACCCACCACGGGCCTGATCCTCACCGGAGGCGGGGCCCGTGCCGCCTACCAGGTCGGCGTCCTGAAGGCCCTCGCGCAGATCCGCCGCGAGGTCTCGCCGGACGACCGCAGCAACCCCTTCCCCGTGATCACCGGCACCTCGGCCGGCGCGATCAATGCCGCCGCACTGGCCAGCCATTGCGACGATTTCGACGCGGCCGTCGCGGCGCTGTGCGAGGTGTGGGAGAACTTCCGCGCCGAGCAGGTGTACCGCTCCGACTCGATCGGCGTGATCCGCACCGGCGCGCGCTGGCTGACGATGATGTCGATCGGCTGGGTGATCGCCCGCTGGCGCCGCGCGCGCCCGCGCTCGCTGCTCGACAACTCGCCGCTCGAGGCGCTGCTGAAGCAGATGGTGTCGGTGGGCCGGCTGCACGAGCTGATGAACGCGGGGCACCTGAAGGCGCTGGCGGTCACTGCGTCGAGCTACAGCTCGGGCACGCACGTGACCTTCTACGACTCGGTGCAGGACATCGTGCCGTGGACGCGCTCGCAGCGCGTCGCGGTGCGCGACGAGATCACGGTGCCGCACCTGCTGGCCTCGGCCGCGATCCCGTTCGTGTTCCCGGCCGTGCCGCTGAACTTCGAGGGCATGGTCGAGTACTTCGGCGACGGCTCGATGCGCCAATCGGCGCCGATCTCGCCGGCGGTGCACCTGGGGGCGAGCCGCATCCTGGTGGTCGGTGCCGGCCGCATGCACGAGCCGCCGGGGCGCCGGCAGGTGAACGGCGACTACCCGAACATCGCGCAGATCGCCGGCCATGCGCTGTCGAACATCTTTCTCGATGCGCTGGCGGTGGATGTGGAGCGGCTGCAGCGGGTCAACAACACGCTGTCGCTGCTGCCGGCAGAGGCGCTCGCGCGCACCAGCCTGCGGCCGATCGACGTGCTGGTGATCGCGCCGAGCGAGCGGCTGGACGACCTGGCGGCCAAGCATTTGGCGAGTCTGCCGGCGCCGGTGCGGGCGCTGCTGCGCGGCGTCGGCGTCTCGGGGCGCGGCGCCGATACGCGCGGTGCGGCGCTGGCGAGCTACCTGCTGTTCGAGGCGCCGTATACGCGTGAGCTTGTCGCGCTGGGGGTGGCCGATACCTTGAAGCGGCGCGAGGAGGTGGCGCGGTTCTTCGGGTGGGGTGTTCGCTGAGGTCGGTTCTCGCGCGGCAAAGGCGCGGGCGGGGAGTCCGTGGCGCGCCGGCCGGGTCGGTCATCGCCCCCGGGGGGCGATGACTCCCCTGCGCTGACTGGTTTCATGGCCCGTCGCCGAAACTCCCGCCACTCACTTCGTTCGTTGTGGTCAAACAGTCGGCGACAGTCAGTGCACGAAGCGTGCTGACGCACGCGGGCCATGAAACCAGCCAGCTCCGGCGACCCGTCTTTATTGGCGCTCCACGGACTCCCCGCCCGCGCCTTTGTGGCACCGCCCCGCTCCTTCGGGGTGTGACAAGCGAACAAGTGAGCGTTGATTCCCGGGTTGGCACCCGGGCTACGAGTGTTCGCTATTGCTGGCAAATCCGCGAACACAAGCGGTCCCGCAGGTTGCGGCAGGGGGACTGGCTGGGGGGCGATTTCTGGGGCGACGGAGAAGATCGGCTTTGGGGATGGCGCGCGCCAGCGCGCTTCGTAGACTGACTCATCGGCTGTGTTTGACCACAACGAACGAAGTGAGTGGAGGGAGTTTGCCGATGCATCCCCAAAGCTGATCTTCGCAGTGCAGTCGGTGCCCCCAGGGCACCGACCGCCCCGGCATGAGCCCCCCAGCCAGTCCCCCTGCCGCAGCCTGCGCGCCCAGCAAGAAAAAACGCCCCGCGATACCGCGAGGCGTTGCAGCAACCAGGCTCGTGGCCCGGTGCGGTGATCACTTCTTCATCGGTTCCTTCTTGGCGTCAGCCGCAGCAGCCTTGTAGGCCCCGCCGTTGACCGTCAGGCCAGCATCGGACAGCTTCGCAGCCTGGTGCTCCTTCACGCCCTTCACGCGACCCATCACGTCGCTCCAGTCCTTGAACTCACCCTTCTTGCGCTCGGTCAGCATGCGCGTGGCCATCGCCGGACCGATCCCCTTGACCGCTTCGAGCTCGGCCTGCGTCGCCTTGTTGATGTCGACGCCTGCCGCAAACGCCAGCGCCGAGAACAGCGCCAGCAACGTGGCGATGATGGTCTTCTTGAACATGGTGATCCTCTCCTGGAAGGTTGACGGATTGCCGATTGACAACCCGGCGCCCTAACGGGGCCCTTCCATGGAGCGTTGACCGGTCAGGACCGGTACAGATGCACCTTCTTAACTTGCTGCCGCGAGCCAGTCGACATAGCGCTTCACGCCACCGGCGACATCGGTGAACGCATGGTCGCAACCTGTTGCGCGCAGTCGCGACAGGTCAGCCAGGGTATGGCTTTGGTACTTGCCGACCAGCGCCTGCGGGAAGTCGATGTACTCGATGAGTCCCTTCGCGACCAGTTCGCTCAACGGCAGCAGCGGCTCGCCCTTCAGCGCGCGCGACGCATTGACGGTGGCCTCGGCCACGTCGTTGAACGGCTGTGCGCGCCCGGTGCCCAGGTTGAAGATCCCGCTCTGCCCCGGGTGCTGCAGGAACCACAGGTTCACCGCGACCACGTCGTCGACGAACACGAAATCGCGGTTCTGCGCCCCCGGCGCGTAGCCGCCGTATTCGCCGAACAGCTTCACCTTGCCGGTCTCGCGGAACTGGTTGAAGTGGTGGAAGGCCACCGACGCCATGCGCCCCTTGTGCTGCTCGCGCGGGCCGTAGACGTTGAAGTAGCGGAAGCCCACCACCTGGCTGCGGTTGGCATGCAGCATGCGCCGCACGACGTTGTCGAACAACAGCTTCGAATAGCCATACACATTCAGCGGCCGCTCGAACGCCGGCTCTTCGCGGAAGGTCTCGCTGCCGCCGTAGGTGGCCGCCGACGACGCATACAGCAGCCGCGTGCCCTGCGCCTGGCAGGCGTCGAGCAGGTCCTTGCTGCAGCGGTAGTTGGTGTCGAGCATGAAGCGCCCGTCGTGCTCCATCGTGTCGGAGCACGCGCCCTGGTGCAGCACCGCGTCGACCTTGCCGAAGTCGCCGTTCGCGAAGCGCGTGTAGAACTCGCCCTTGTCGAAGTAGTCGCTGAGCTTCGCGCCCAGCAGGTTGCGGTACTTCGGGCCGTCGGTCAGGTCGTCGACGGCGATCACGTCGTCGATGCCGATGGCGTTGAGCCCGTGGACGATGTTGCTGCCGATCATGCCGGCCGCGCCAGTGACAACCACCTTCATTCGAACAACTCCTCGTAGCTGACGCTGGCCGTGCCGAACTTGCCGACGACGATGCCGCCGGCGCGGTTGGCGATCGGCATGGCCTCGCGCAGGTTGACGCCGCACGCGAGCATCGCGGCCAGCGTCGCGATCACCGTGTCGCCGGCACCGGTCACGTCGAACACCTCGCGCGCCTGCGCCGGCACGCGGGTGTGGGCGTCGCTGCCGTCGGCGTTCTGGTCGAACAGCGACATGCCTTCTTCGGAACGGGTCAGCATCAGCGCGCTGAGCCCGTGCTCGCGGCGCAGCGCCTGGGTGCGTTCGTGCAGCTGCGCCTCGCTGCCCCAGGCGCCGATCACCTGCGCCAGCTCCGCGCGGTTCGGCGTGATCACCGTGGCGCCGGCGTAGCGGCTGTAGTCGCTGCCCTTCGGATCGACCAGCACCGGCTTGCCCGCGGCGCGCGCGAGCTCGATCATGCGCGGGATGTGCGTGAGCCCGCCCTTGCCGTAGTCGGAGAACAGCACCGCATCGTGGCGGGCCAGCTCGCGCTCGTAGTCGCCCAGCATCGCCGACAGCACCTCGTGGTCGGGCTGGTTCTCGAAGTCGACGCGGATCAGCTGCTGCGAGCGGCCGATCACGCGCAGCTTGACGATGGTGTAGAGCTGCGGATCGCGCCCGAGCACCGTGTTGACGCCTTGCTGCTCGAGCAGCCGCTGCAGCTTCTGCGCCGGCTCGTCGTTGCCGACCACCGTCAGCAGCGTCGCCTGCGCGCCCAGCGTCTTGACGTTCAGCGCGACGTTGGCCGCGCCGCCCAGGCGCTCTTCCTCGCGGTTCACGCGCACCACCGGCACCGGCGCCTCCGGCGAGATGCGATCGACGGCGCCGAACCAGTAGCGGTCGAGCATCGCGTCGCCGACGATCAGCACGCGCGCGCGCGCCAGGCGCTCGGGGTCGATCGAAGCCGTCATCACAAATCCTCCAGGCGTTGCGGCGGGTAGGTGTCCCAGCTCAGGCAGCCCGGGCATTGCCAGAAATAGTGCTGCGCCTCGAAACCGCAGGCGGCGCAGCGGTAGCGCTGCAGCGGCTTCGCGGCGCGGCCGATGGCCTCGCGCAGGCCCTGCGTCTCGTCGCTGCTCAGCGTGTCGCCGGCGCTGACGCGCAGCAACTCCTGCGCGGCCGACAGGCTGGGCTGCGTCTGCAGGTGCGTCAGCAGGCGCCCGCGTTGCACCGCAGCGCCCGGGTCGAGCAGCGTGATCGCGGCCAGCAGGTCCATCGTCGGCGCGCGGCCGTACAGCGCGCGCAGCCGCTCCAGGGCACCGGCGACATCGCCCGCGGCGATCGCGCTGTTCGCGTAGTCGCGGGCCACCAGGTTGAACGCGACCGGGTGCGTCGTCATCAGCTCGCCCCAGGCCTGCATGACCTGTGCATGGTCGCCGCGCGCGAAGGCGCGCTGGCCGGCCACCACCTTCGGGCGGGCCGCCTGCGGGGCCACGCTGCGCGCCCGGCGCAGCGCGTCGTCGCCGTCGGCCTGTTGCTGGCGCGCATCGGCATCGAGGGTCAGCTCGCACCAGTAGTGCGCGATGCGCGACGCGAACGAGCCGGTGCCGCTGCGCTCGAGCTTCTGCGCCACCTCGACCGCCGAGCGCCAGTTGCGCGAGCGCTCGTGCAGCGTCAGCAGCGCGAGGCGCGCCTCGGTGTCGAAGGCCGTGCCTTCGAGCGCCTTGTAGGCCTCTTCGGCGCGGTCGAACAGGCCGGCCTTCATGAAGTCCTGCGCCAGCGCGTGCTGCGCGCGCTCGCGGTCGGCGCGCGGCAGGTCGGCCCGGTTCAGCAGATGCTGGTGCACGCGCACCGCGCGCTCGTATTCGCCGCGGCGGCGGAACAGGTTGCCGAGCGCGAAGTGCAGGTCGGAGGTGTCCGGATCCTGCTGCACGGCTTCGATGAAGGCGTCGATCGCCTTGTCCTGCTGCTCGTTCAGCAGCAGGCTCAGGCCCTTGAAGTAGGCCTTCGGCGAGTYGCGCTGCTCGCGCTTCCATTGCCGCAGGTCGAGGCGCGAGCCCAGCCAGCCGAGGGCGAACGCGACCGGCAGGCCGAGCAGGAACCACTGGTAGTCAAAGTCCATCGCGCGGGGGGTGGGAATCGGATCGGGTGGGGAGCTCGGAAGACGGCGTCAGGGCGCTGTCAGCCAGCTCGGGATGGTCGCCGCGGCGCCGCAGGCGGTGCTGTGCGAGGCGGTGGTTGCGCCACCAGCTCGGCACCATCGCGAGCACGCCGAAGGCGCAGCCGAACGCGAAGGCGCTCAGCACGACGAACACCATCGGGGCATGCCATTCCTGGCCGAAGAACCAGCGCACGTTGGCGTCGTGCTGGTTGTTCAGCGCGAACGCGAAGAGGCTGAAGAAGATGAAGGCTCGAAAGAGCCAGACGGCGACGCGCATCATTTGCCGGCGATTCTAGGTCGGCGGCGCGAAGCGAGAGAGCAGCGGGCTCAGGTGCCCGTCAGCGGCGTGATCGGCATCGGCTGGTCGTCTTCGAGCGGAACCTGCTCGTCGACGGCTTCGCGCAAGGCCTTGCCGGGTTTGAAATGCGGAACCAGCTTCTCGGGGATCACCACCTGCTCGCCGGAGCGGGGATTGCGCCCCACCCGCGGCGGGCGGCGGTTGATCGAGAAACTGCCGAACCCGCGGATCTCGATGCGGTGCCCGCGCGCGAGCGCATCGGACATCGCATCCAGGATGGTCTTGACGGCGAACTCGGTGTCGCGATGCGTCAGCTGGCTGAACTGCTCTGCCAGCCGGGTCACGAGATCGGAACGCGTCATGGGTCCTGTTGATCCTCGGGGTTCGGTCAGGGGAACGACGGGATCAGCCGTTGTTCTGGTTGTCCAGCTTGGCGCGCAGCAGGGCGCCCAGGCTGGTGGTACCGGCGGTCTCGCGCTCGTTCGTGGTCGACAGGCGCTGCATCGCTTCCTGCTGGTCGGCGTTGTCCTTGGCCTTGATCGACAACTGGATCGAACGCGTCTTGCGGTCGATGTTGATGATCAGCGCCGAGACTTCGTCGCCTTCCTTCAGCACGTTGCGCGCGTCTTCGACGCGGTCGCGGCTGATTTCGGAAGCACGCAGGTAGCCGGTGACGTCGTCGTTCAGCTGGATCTCGGCGCCGCGCGCGTCGACCGTCTTGACCTTGCCGTTGACGATCATGCCGCGGTCATTGACCGAGGTGTAGCTCGTGAACGGATCGGAGTCGAGCTGCTTGATGCCCAGCGAGATGCGTTCGCGCTCGACATCGACCGCCAGAACCACGGCTTCGACTTCCTGGCCCTTCTTGTAGTTGCGGACCGCGGCTTCGCCCGGCTCGTTCCACGACAGGTCGGACAGGTGCACCAGGCCGTCGATGCCGGCAGCCAGGCCCACGAACACGCCGAAGTCGGTGATCGACTTGACGGGTCCCTTGACCTTGTCGCCGCGCTGCACCGTGGTCGAGAACTCTTCCCACGGGTTGGCCTTGCACTGCTTCATGCCCAGGCTGATGCGGCGCTTGTCTTCGTCGATCTCGAGGACCATGACTTCGACTTCGTCGCCCAGCGAGACGATCTTGCTGGGGGCGACGTTCTTGTTGGTCCAGTCCATTTCGGAGACGTGCACCAGGCCTTCGATGCCCGGCTCGATCTCGACGAACGCGCCGTAGTCGGCGATGTTCGTGATCTTGCCGAACAGGCGCGTGCCGTTCGGGTAGCGGCGCGAAACGCCGTGCCACGGGTCGTCGCCCAGCTGCTTGATGCCCAGCGAGACGCGGTTCTTCTCGGCGTCGAACTTGAGGACCTTGGCCTGCAGTTCCTGGCCGACCTGAACGACTTCGCTCGGGTGGCGGACACGGCGCCAGGCCATGTCGGTGATGTGCAGCAGGCCGTCGATGCCGCCCAGGTCGACGAACGCACCGTATTCGGTGATGTTCTTGACCACGCCGTTGACGATCGCGCCTTCGGACAGGGTTTCGAGCAGCTTCGCGCGTTCTTCGCCCATCGAGGCTTCGACCACGGCACGGCGCGACAACACGACGTTGTTGCGCTTGCGGTCGAGCTTGATGACCTTGAACTCCATGGTCTTGCCCTCGAACGGGCTCATGTCCTTGACCGGGCGCGTGTCGAGCAGCGAGCCGGGCAGGAAGGCACGGATGCCGTTCACGAGGACGGTCAGGCCGCCCTTGACCTTGCCGTTGACGGTGCCGGTCACGAACTCGCCGGATTCGAGCGAGTTCTCGAGCGACAGCCACGAGGCCAGGCGCTTGGCCTTGTCGCGCGACAGGATGGTGTCGCCGTAGCCGTTTTCGATCGCGTCGATGGCCACCGACACGAAATCGCCGACCTGGACTTCGAGCTCGCCCTGGTCGTTCTTGAATTCTTCAATGGGCACGTAGGCTTCGGACTTGAGGCCTGCGTTCACCACCACGAAGTTGTAGTCGACACGCACCACTTCGGCGGTGATGACCTCGCCACTGCGCATTTCCGAGCGCTTCAGCGATTCTTCGAACAGGGCGGCAAAGGATTCGCCGCCTTGGTTGGTGGCGGTTTGGGTTTGAGGCATGTGGATTTCCGGGTGCAACTTGCGTTGCGGTTAGGTTGAAGATCCGCTGTCTCGGTGCACGTCTCTCGTTGAGCCAAGAGCGGTGCAGGAGGGGAGGCAGCGGGCCAATCGATTCAATTGGGGCCGGTGTGCGCCGGCTTCAACTGAAGTGTCGCGAAGCTTCCCACCAATCCAGCACTGCCTTGACGCATTCGTCGATGGTCAGTGCCGAGTTGTCGAGCACCTTCGCGCCCTCGGCCGGCTTCAGAGGCGAAACCGCCCGGTTCTGATCCCGGGCGTCGCGCGCTTCAAGGTCGGCTCGAAGGTCATCGATACTAGTCGAAATTCCCTTAGAAATCAACTGCTTATGGCGCCGTTCGGCCCGCACGGCAGCGCTTGCGACGACGAACACCTTCAGGTCGGCGCCGGGGAAGATCACCGTGCCCATGTCACGTCCGTCGGCCACCAGGCCGGGCAGGCGGCGGTGCGACAGCTGCAGCTCGTGCAGCGCCTGTCGGACAGCCGGCCAGGCCGACACCTTCGAGGCCATCGCGCCGACATGCTCCTGGCGGAGGTCATCGCTCACATCGCGGCCCGCCAGCCAGATCCGCTGGTCGTGGAACGCCAGCTGCAGGCCGGCGGCGATCTTCGCGAGGCCGGGCTCGTCGGTCTCGGTGACGCCGGCATCCAGCGCCGACAGCGCGGTCGCCCGGTACAGCGCACCGGAATCGAGGAAGTGATAGCCCAGCGCCTGCGCGACTGCGCTCGCGAGCGTGCCCTTGCCGGAGGCGGTCGGGCCGTCGATCGTGATCACCGGCACGCCGGCGGGGCCGGGCTGCGCCACGCCGAACAGCGCCTCGAAGTAGTCGGGGAAGGTCTTCGCGACGCAGCGCGGGTCGAGGATGCGCACGGGCACCCCGTTCGCCGTGCTCGTCGGTGTCGCCAGCGGGTTGAACGCGGCCAGCGAGAAGCACATCGCGACCCGGTGGTCGTCGTAGGTGTGGATGGCCGCCGCACGCCAGGCGGCCGGCGGCGTCACCTCGATGAAATCCGGCCCTTCGGCGACCGCTGCGCCGAGCTTGCGCAGCTCGGTCGCCATTGCGGCGATCCGGTCGGTCTCCTTCACGCGCCAGCTGGCGATGTTCTCCAGGCGCGTCGTGCCCCGGGCGTACAGCGCCATCACCGCCAACGTCATCGCGGCGTCGGGGATGTGGTTGCAATCCAGCGTGATCGCCTTCAGCGGCCAGGCGCCGCGGCGCACCTCCAGCCAGCCGGGGCCGCTGCGCACGTCGGCGCCCATCGCGCGGGCGGCGTCGATGAAGCGCAGGTCGCCCTGGATGGAATCGTCGCCGACGCCTTCGATGCGCAGCGCCCGCCCGTCGAAGGCGGCGATCGCGCCCAGCGCGACGAAATACGACGCCGACGACGCATCGCCCTCGACGTGGATGCTGCCCGGCGAGCGGTAGGCGCTACCTTGCGGAATGACGAAGCGCTGCCAGCCGTCGCGCTGCACCTGGATGCCGAAGCGCGCCAGCAGGTTCAGCGTGATGTCGACATAGGGCTTGGAGATCAGCTCGCCGTCGACCTCGATCGTCACCGCATGCTCGGCCGACACCAGCGGCAGCGCGAGCAGCAGCGCGGTCAGGAACTGGCTGGAGACGTCGCCGCGCACGCGGATCGGCTGCGCGGTGTTCAGTCGCAGGTCGGCGGCGGCGAGCCGCAGCGGCGGGTAGCCTTCCTGGCCGAGCGAGGTGATGTTGCAGCCGAGCTGGCGCAGCGCGTCGACCAGGTCGCCGATCGGGCGCTCGTGCATGCGCGGCACGCCGCGCAGCTCGAAGCGGCCGTTCTGCGTGGCGGCCAGCACCGCCAGCGCGGCGGTCAGYGGGCGCATCGCGGTGCCGGCATTGCCGAGGAACAGGCTCGCCTCGCGCGTCGCGAGCCGGCCACCGAGCCCGGTGATGCGCCAGGCGCTGCCATCGGCTTCGACGCCGCAGCCGAGTTCGCGCAGCGCGGCCAGCATCACCTGGGTGTCGTCGGAATCCAGCAGGTCGTGCACCACCGTCGTGCCAGCGCTGAGCCCGGCCAGCAGCAGCACGCGGTTGGAGATGCTCTTCGAGCCGGGCAGTCGGACGCTGCCGTCGGCGGATGCAAGGGGAGGGAGGTCGAGGAACGGTGTCGTGAACATCGGTGATGGGTCAGCGCGAAGAACTCGGCTTGCCCGAGCCCATCTGCCAGCTGGAGCGCGCTTCGGACGCATTGCGGATCAGCCCTTCGAGCGCCTCCGCATTGCCGGTCTTGATGACGTGCTCGAGCGCATCCAGCGTGTGCCGGAAGCGCATCGACTGCTTCAGGATCTCTTCGCGGTTCGACATCAGGATGTCGCGCCAGACCTCGGGGTCGCTCGCGGCGATGCGCGTGAAATCGCGGAAACCGGGGCCTGCCAGCGACAGGAAATCCTTGCCCGCCGGCTGCTTTGCCACCGAGCTGAAGAACGCGAAGGCCAGCATGTGCGGCAGGTGGCTGACGGCGGCGAACGCGGCGTCGTGGTTCTCGGCCGTCATGCGCAGCACCTGCGCGCCGATCCCAGACCACACGTCGGTCGCCTTCTGCACCAGCTCGGGCGAGGTCTGCGGCAGCGGCGTGATGATCACCTGCCGCCCGGTGTACAGCGAGGCGTCGGCATGCGCGACGCCGGCCACTTCCTTGCCGGCGATCGGGTGCGCCGGCACGAAGGCGCTGACGCGCTCCTTCAGCACGCGGCGCGCGGCATCGACCACGTCGCGCTTGGTCGAGCCGACGTCCATGAACAGCACGTGCGGTTCCACCAGGTGGCGGATCGCCTTGAAGGTGGCCTCGGTGGCCGACACCGGCACCGCCATCAGCACGATGTCGGAGCCCGACACCGCGAGCAGCGCCGATTCGGCCGCCACGTCGATCACGCCCATCTTGCGGGCGCGCTCTGTGGTGGAGGGCGACTTGCTGTAGCCGACCACGCGCTTGACCAGCCCGGCCCGCTTCAGGGCGAGTGCGAACGAGCCGCCCATCAGGCCGACACCGATCACGCCGAGTTGGTTGAACATGGTCAATGGACGTCGATGGGATAGGTGCCGAGCACCTTGAAGAAAGCGCACACCTCGCGCAGCTCGCTCAACGCGGCTGCGACATGGGGCTCGTCGGGGTGGCCCTGCAGGTCGACGTAGAAGTAGTACTCCCACTGGCCGGACCGCGCAGGGCGGGATTCGAAACGCGTCATCGAGACGCCGTGGCGCTTCAGCGGCACCAGCATGTCGTGCACCGCGCCGGGTTTGTTGGCCACCGACACGATCAGGCTCGTGCAGTCGTGGCCCGAGGCCTTCGGCTGCGGATGCTGGTGCGGGTGGGCGAGCACCGTGAAGCGGGTGCGGTTGTGCGCGTCGTCCTGGATGGCCGGCGCGACGATGTGCAGGCCGAACTCGCTGGCGGCGCGCTCGCTCGCGATCGCGGCGATGCTCGGGTCCTGCTGGGCGAGCCGGGCGCCTTCGGCATTGCTCGCGACCGGCCGGCGTTCGACGTTCGGCAGGTGGTTGCTGAGCCAGCCGTGGCACTGCGCCAGCGCCTGAGGATGCGCGCACACGGCCGTCAGGTTCTCGAGCGCGTTCTCGCGGCGCAGCAGGTTGTGCCGTACGAACAGGCTGGTCTCGCCGATGATGAACAGCGGCGTCGTCAGGAACAGGTCGAGCGAGCGCGTGACCACGCCCTCGGTCGAGTTCTCGACCGGCACCACGCCGAAATCGGCCGAGCCGGCGCTGACCGCATGGAACACCTCGTCGAAGTTGGCGCACGGCACCTTGACGATCGACGAGCCGAAGAAGCCCAGCACCGCGAGCTCGCTGAAGGTGCCCGACGGGCCGAGGTAGGCGACGCGGGTGGGTGTCTCGAGCGCGCGGCAGGCCGACATGATCTCGCGCCAGATCGGTGCGACGCTGTCGCTGGCCAGCGGGCCGGGGTTGACCTGCTTCAGGCCGTCGATCACCTGGGCCTCGCGCTCGGGGCGGAACGCGACCGAGCCTTCCTTCTTCTTCAACTCGCCGACGTGCAGCGCGAACTGGGCGCGCTGGTTCAGCAGGCCCAGCAGCTCTCGGTCGACGCGGTCGATCTGGGTGCGAAGGGCCAGCAGGTCAGGGTGGGGGGCAGGTGTCGGGTCAGCCATGGCGCGCGGCGAATTCTCGCATGTACGCCACCAGCGCCTGCACGCCGGCCAGCGGCATCGCGTTGTACAGGCTCGCGCGCATGCCGCCGACGCTCTTGTGGCCCTTCAGCTGCAGCAGCCCGCGCTCCTTGGCGCCGGCCAGGAAGGCGTCGTTCAGCGATTCGTCGCGCAGGAAGAAGGGAATGTTCATCCGCGAGCGGCTGGCGGGATCGACGTGCGTCACGTAGAACTCCGAACCGTCGAGGTAGCCGTACAGCAGCCCGGCCTTGGCGATCGAGCGCTGCTCCATCGCCGCGACGCCCGCGGCCGCGCCTTCGCGCTGCGCCTTCAGCCACTGGAACACCAGCCCGGCGATGTAGATCGAGTAGGTGGGCGGCGTGTTGTACATCGAGCCGTTGTCGGCCACGGTCTTGTAGTCGAAGGCGCTCGGGCAGATCGGCAGCGCATGGCCGAGCAGGTCGTCGCGCACGAAGACCAGCGTCAGCCCGGCCGGGCCGATGTTCTTCTGCGCGCCGGCGAACGCCAGGCCCACGCGCGACCAGTCGATGGCGCGCGACAGGATGTGCGACGAGCAGTCGATCACCAGCGGTGCCTTCGAGCCGAGCGCAGCGAGGTCGGGCAGCGTGTGCAGCTCGACGCCGTGGATGGTCTCGTTGGTGCACGCATGCACGTAGCTCGCGTCCGGGCTCAGCGACCAGGTCCCGGGTGCCGGGATGCGGGTGTGCCGGTCGTCGGCATTGCTCGCGGCGACGCGCGCCTGCGCATAGCGCTGCGCCTCCTTGTACGACTTCTGCGACCACGCGCCGGTGACCACCACGTCGACCACGCCGCCGCGCGACAGGTTCATCGGCACGATCGCGTTCTCGGCCAGCCCGCCGCCCTGCATGAACAGGATGCGGAAGTTCGCCGGCACGGCCAGCAGCCCGCGCAGGTCGGCTTCGGCCTGCTCGTAGATGCTCGCGAACTCGCGCCCGCGGTGGCTCATCTCCATCACGCTCATGCCCGAGCCGTGCCAGTCGAGCATGTCGGCGGCGGCCTGCCGCAGCACCTCTTCGGGCAGCGCGGCCGGGCCGGCGGAGAAGTTGTACGGGCGTTGCATCGCGCTCATCCGGTCGGTCAGCGAAGAAGGGTCACTGGAGGGCCGCTTTGGGGGTCACTTCCCCGCCTTGGAGGCCGCAGGCGCGGCAGGCCTGGCGGCGCGCGGTGCGGCGGCTGCCGGGGCGGATGCGCCCGTTGCGGCCGGCGGCACGCCGAGCGCCGTCGAGATGCTCATGTCGAGCGCCTTCAGCTTCGGGTCCACCGAAGCGCCGGCATCGGCGATCAGCTTCTGCACGAACTTGTCGCTGATCTCGGGCATCGCCTGCTGGAACTTCTTGAAGGCCGGGTTCTCGAGCGTCACGACCAACTGCTTCAGCTCGTCTTCGGTGAAGCGTTCGTCGAGCATGCCGGCGAGCGCCGTCTGGCTCAACGCCAGCGCGCGTTCCTTGACCAGCGGTACCGCCTCGGCCAGGTACTTGCGCACGGCGGCCTGCACCTGCGTCCACATCGCTTCGCGCTTGTCGGCTGGCACGCGCTGCTGCAGGTACTGCTGCGCGGCGCTCGTGAGCTGCATCGCCGGGCGCTCGGCCACCTCGCGGGCGGTGTTCTCGAGCGCCGGCTGCTGCAGCGTCAGCACGCGCTGCACCAGGGCTTTCTTCGCAGGGCTGGAAGGCGTGGCGGGGGCCGATGCGGTGGCCGGCGTGGCCGGAGTCGACTGGGCCCAGGCGCCCAGCGCCGTGCTGCCCAGCAGGGCGATCGTGATCAGGCGGCGCATCAGGCTTCTCCTTCCGTCGGGGTGTCGCCCGTGCCATCGCCGGGGRCATCCCCAGGCTCGGTTCCGTCCGCATTGGCATCGTTCTCGACGATGCGCTGCAGGCCGCTCAGTTTCGATCCGCCGTCGAGCGCGATCAGCGTGACGCCCTGCGTCGCGCGGCCCAGCTCGCGGATCTCGGAGACACGGGTGCGCACCAGCACGCCCTTGTCGGTGATCAGCATGATCTCGTCGTCCGGGCGCACCAGCGTCGCGGCGACGATCTTGCCGTTGCGCTCGGTCTGCTGGATCGCGATCATGCCCTTCGTGCCGCGCCCGTGGCGGGTGTACTCGACGATGCTCGTGCGCTTGCCGTAGCCGTTCTCGCTGGCGGTCAGCACGCTCTGCGTCTCGTCCTCGGCGACCAGCATCGCGATCACGCTCTGGCCGTCGTCGAGCATCATGCCGCGCACGCCGCGGGCGCCGCGGCCCATTGCGCGCACGTCGTCTTCATCGAAGCGCACCGCCTTGCCGCCATCGCTGAACAGCATCACGTCGTGCTTGCCGTCGGTGAGCGCGGCGCCGATCAGGAAGTCGCCTTCATCCAGGTCGACCGCGATGATGCCGGCCTTGCGCGGGTTGCTGAACTCATCGAGCGCAGTCTTCTTGACCACGCCCTGCGCGGTCGACATGAACACGAAGTGGTCGGCCGGGAAGCTGCGGAAGCCGTCGGTCAGCGGCAGCACCACGTTGACCTTCTCGCCCTGCTGCAGCGGGAACATGTTGACGATCGGCTTGCCGCGCGAATTGCGCGAGCCCTGCGGCACCTCCCAGACCTTCAGCCAGTAGACCCGGCCGCGGTTGGTGAAGCACAGGATGTAGTCGTGCGTGTTCGCGATGAAGAGCTGGTCGATCCAGTCGTCTTCCTTGGTCTGCGTGGCCTGCTTGCCGCGTCCGCCGCGCTTCTGCGCGCGGTACTCGGACAGCGCCTGGCTCTTGATGTAGCCGGTGTGCGAGAGCGTCACGACCATGTCGGTCGGCGTGATCAGGTCTTCGGTGCCCAGATCCTGCGCGTTGTGCTCGATCTGGCTGCGGCGCGCGCCGGCCTTGGTCTGGCCGAACTCCAGCTTGATGGCGATCAGCTCCTCGGTGATGATCGTCGTCACGCGCGACGGCGTGGCGAGGATGTTCAGCAGGTCGGCGATCTCCGCCATCACTTCCTTGTACTCGCCGACGATCTTGTCCTGCTCGAGGCCGGTCAGGCGCTGCAGGCGCATCTGCAGGATCTCGCCGGCCTGGTCGTCGGAGAGGCGGTACAGGCCGTCGGGCTGCATGCCGTACTGGCGCGGCAGGCCTTCGGGGCGGTAGGCGTCGCGCCCGCCCGGGGTCTCGCCTTCGGCGCGCGACAGCATGTCGCGCACCAGCGAGGAATCCCACGACTTGCTCATCAGCGCGGCCTTCGCGACCGGCGGGGTGGGCGAGGTCTTGATCGTCTCGATGAACTCGTCGATGTTGGCCAGCGCCACCGCCAGGCCTTCGAGCACGTGGCCGCGCTCGCGCGCCTTGCGCAGCTCGAACACCGTGCGGCGGGTCACGACCTCGCGGCGGTGCTCGAGGAAGATGCTGACCAGGTCCTTGAGGTTGCAGAGCTTCGGCTGGCCGTCGATCAGCGCGACCATGTTGATGCCGAAGGTGTCCTGCAGCTGCGTCTGCTTGTAGAGGTTGTTCAGCACGACCTCGGGCACCTCGCCGCGCTTCAGCTCGATCACCACGCGCATGCCGGACTTGTCGGACTCGTCCTGGATGTGGCTGATGCCCTCGATCTTCTTCTCGTGGACCAGCTCGGCCATGCGCTCGAGCAGGGTCTTCTTGTTCACCTGGTACGGGATCTCGTCGACGATGATCGACTGGCGCGAGCCCTTGTCGATGTCTTCGAAATGGCACTTCGCGCGCATCACGACCTTGCCGCGGCCGGTGCGGTAGCCGTCGCGCACGCCGCTGGTGCCGTAGATGATGCCGGCGGTGGGGAAATCAGGGGCCGGGATGATCTCGATCAGTTCGTCGATCGTGGCCCCGGGGTTCTTCAGCAGGTGGAGGCAGGCGTCGATCACCTCGTTGAGGTTGTGCGGCGGGATGTTGGTGGCCATGCCCACCGCGATGCCGCCGGAGCCGTTCACCAGCAGGTTGGGCATCCGCGTGGGCATCACCAGCGGCTCTTTCTCGGAGCCGTCGTAGTTCGGGCCGAAGTCGACGGTTTCCTTGTCGAGGTCGGCGAGCAGCTCGTGGGCGATCTTCGAGAGGCGGATTTCGGTGTAGCGCATCGCCGCGGCGTTGTCGCCGTCGACCGAGCCGAAGTTGCCCTGGCCGTCGACCAGCATGTGGCGCATCGAGAAATCCTGCGCCAGCCGGACGATGGTGTCGTAGACCGACTGGTCGCCGTGCGGGTGGTACTTGCCGATCACGTCGCCGACGATACGGGCCGACTTCTTGTAGGGCCGGTTCCAGTCGTTGTTCAATTCGTGCATCGCGAAGAGCGAGCGGCGATGCACCGGCTTCAGGCCGTCGCGCGCATCGGGCAGTGCGCGCCCCACGATCACGCTCATCGCGTAGTCGAGGTACGAGCGGCGCATTTCCTCTTCGAGGCTGATCGGCAGGGTTTCCTTGGCGAACTGGGTCATTCGAGGTCGTCGGCGGAGCCGGAGAAGACGGGCGCTGGCGGGCCCGTGAGCGCAATCCGCGATTCTAATTCGCGGCCGTTGTAGTGCTTGCGCAACATCTGATTCGACTCTCGTAGGACGAAGCCGCGACCCCGGGCCAAAATCCGGGTCGCTAGAGGCCCTATGGCACAATCCGTCGACGGTGGTGGGCGCTCGGGACCGAGGGTTTCACCGTACCTTTCCGATTCCGGTTTGGACGTTCTGCAGGCCATCTGCGACATTCCTCAAGAGGAGAATCATGAAGAAACTGAATAAAGTGGCATCGCTCTTCGCAACCGCCGCACTCGCCGCTTCCGCGTCTGTTGCGTTCGCGCAGTCCAACGGTGCTGACAACTGGGTCAACAGCACCGGCCTTCCCTGGAAGAATGGCACCAACGAACTCTGCTGGCGTGATGCCAACTGGACGCCGGCGACTGCCAACCAGGCTTGTGACGGCGCGCTGAAGCCGCCGCCTGCACCGGCCCCGGTTGCACAGGCCCCGGCTCCCGCCCCGGCCCCGGTGGCTCCGGCTCCGGTCGCTCCGCCGGCCCCGGTGGTCGTGCCGGTCGCTCCGGTCTCCGAGAAGGTCACCTTCGCCGCTGACGCTTTCTATGACTTCGGCAAGTCGACGCTGAAGCCGGAAGCCAAGACGAAGCTGGACGACCTGGTCAGCAAGACCTCGGGCGTGAACCTCGAAGTCATCATCGCCGTCGGCCACACCGATGCGATCGGTGGCGACGCCGCCAACCAGAAGCTGTCGGTCGCTCGTGCCGAAGCGGTCAAGACCTACCTGGTGAGCAAGGGCATCGAGAAGAACCGCGTGTACACCGAAGGCAAGGGCAAGAAGCAGCCTGTCGCCGACAACAAGACCGCCGAAGGCCGCGCGAAGAACCGCCGCGTCGAAATCGAAGTGGTCGGTACGCGCAACAAGTGATCAGCCTCGGCTGATGCACGACAAACCCCGCCTCGGCGGGGTTTTTTGTTTTCGCGGGGGAATACCTGCTGCGCGGAGATTCCTCTGCCTCGAATATGTCGGCCCCGACATGTCAAACTGACGGCCTCATGATCAACGCCGACCCTCAAGAGCTCGCCAAATTCAGCGACCTGGCTCATCGCTGGTGGGATCCCGACAGCGAGTTCCGCCCGCTGCACCAGATCAACCCGCTGCGGCTGGAGTGGATCGACCGGCTCGCCGCGCTGAAGGGCAAGCGGGTGCTGGACGTCGGCTGCGGTGGCGGCATCCTGGCCGATTCGATGGCGCGCAAGGGCGCCGACGTGCTCGGCATCGACCTCGCCGGCAAGGCGCTGAAGGTGGCGCAACTGCATGCGATGGAAGCCGGCACCACCGGCATCGAGTACCGCGAGGTCGCGGCCGAGGCGCTGGCGGACGAGGCGCCGGGGCAGTTCGACGTGGTCACCTGCATGGAGATGATGGAGCACGTGCCCGATCCATCGTCGATCGTGCAGGCCTGCGCGACGCTCGCGAAGCCGGGCGGCTGGGTGTTCTTCTCGACGATCAACCGCAACGCGAAGGCCTTCATGTTCGCGATCGTCGGCGCGGAGTACCTGCTGAAGCTGCTGCCGCAGGGCACGCACGAGTACGCGCGCTTCATCAAGCCGAGCGAACTGGCGCAATGGGCGCGTAGCGCAGGCCTCGCGCTCGAGGGCACGCGCGGCATGGAATACAACCCGCTGACCGGGCGCTACTGGCTCTCGGCCGACACCAGCGTGAACTACCTGTTCGCCTGCAGGAAGCCGCTGTGAGCCTGCGCGTGAAGGCGGTGCTGTTCGACCTGGACGGCACCCTGATCGACAGCGCGCCCGACCTGGCCGGCACCGGCAACGACATGCGCGCGGCGCGTGGCCTCGAGCCGCTGCCGTTCGAGCAGTTCCGGCCGATGGTGGGGTCGGGGGCGCGCGGGATGATCGGTATCGCGCTCGGCGTGGTACCGGCGGACGAGGGCTTCATCGCGCTGCGCGACGAATTCTTCGACCGCTACGAGCAGCGCATGACGCAGCACACGCGCACGTTCGACGCGG
>NZ_JBFUGW010000112.1:0-20271 GCF_056402735.1 Rhizobacter sp. P3_C12 | reverse complement strand
GCGCGCGCCCTGCCGCCGGCGCGCGAGACCGTCGTGCTGCTGCTGCCGAACGACTACCAGGTGCAGGCAAGCGAGTTCGACAAGTACCGCCGCTTCTACCCGCAGGCGGCCCAGTTCGAGTCGTGGCAGCGCCGCATTCCGCAGGCGGTCGCGCGGCTCGATGCGCTGGAATCGGCGATCGCCACCGAGCTGCAGGCACGCGGCTTTCGCGTGGCCGTGCCGCACGAGGCGCTGAAGGCCGTCGATCCGCTCGCGCTGTTCGACCGCGGCAGCCACCACTACAGCCCGCTCGGCCAGCGCATCCTGGCCCGCTCCATCCTGGAGGCCCTGCATGCAGGCCACGGCAAGCTCTCCTGACGCGGCCGTTCCGCTCGTCGCCGGGCGGCGCTGGCCGCGCCGCCTCGCGTGGGCCGCGCTCGCGTTGCTGCTGGTGTTGGGCGCGGCCGAATTCGCGCTGCGCATCGGCCTCGGCGGCGCCACGCTCACGCCGCAGGTGTTCGAGCCGAACGACGGCATCGCGCGCTACCGGCTCGCGCGCGGCCTGCACACGCTCGCCTACCAGTTCGGCCGCACGGTCACGGTCTCGACCGACGCGGCCGGACATCGCTTCACGCCCGGGTTCATACCCAACGTCGCACCCAACGTCGCACCAGGCGCCGCCGCCCTGCTGCGCGTTCACCTGGTCGGCGATTCGCAGGTCTTCGGCTGGGGCCTGTCCGACGATGAAACACTGGCGGCGCGCCTGCAGCAACGGCTCGGCGCCGGCGTGCAGGTCGTCAACCACGGCGTGCCGGGCTTCGGCCCCACCGACTACCTGGCCACGCTCGCCGGCCTGCCGGCCACCGAGCCGGTGGTGGTGGTGCACACCGAAGAGAACGACACCTGGGACGCCTACCGCATCTTCCGCAACGCCCACGCCACCTGCGGCTACGTGACCACCTTCAGTGCCGAGGCCACGGCCCTGCGCTGCGCCTGGATGAACCTGCGGCTGGTGCAGTTCGGCGCCGAGCTGTGGGACCGCTCGCAGCGCAGCGAGCACCCGACGCCGCTCGGCTTCAGTGCGCAGTCGACGGTGGCGGCCACGGTGCTGAACCAGCGCATCGCGAGCGGCTACGCCGACGCGCGCCGCCAGCGCGAGGCCGACCTGGTCTTCGCGGTCGTGCCCTGGAAGGGCCGCTTCGACCTGCGATGGCGCGCGCATTCGCTGCCGTCGCCGCGGCCCGACGTGGCCACGCTCGACAGCCCCTTCCCCGACGCGACCCAGGCCACGCACCTGCTGCCCGCCGGCGACGGCACCGCACCGCTGTACCTCGACGGCGATTCCCACCTGTCCCCCGCCGGCGCCGAGCGGCTCGCGCTGCTGCTGACGCCGCTGGTCGAGGCGCGGCTGGCGGCCCACACGCCGATCAGCCTCCCGGCCCACCCAACCGCCGCCCCGTCCGCCGCCCCATCGGCGCGGTCACCCCAACCCTGAAGGAGCCCCGAATGAACCAGCGCGCCTCGCCAGCGGAACTGCTCGGTGCCAGCCAGGCCCGGGTCGCCCAGGTGATCGACCCGGTCGACTGGGCGCATTTCTGCACCGAGTACTGGGACCGCAAGCCGCTCTACCTGGCCGACGGCAGCGACCGCTTCGCATCGCTCGCCGATGCCGCGACGCTGCGCCGGCTGGTCGAGAGCGGCACGCCGTGGCAGTACCGCCGCCTGCCCGAGATGTACATCGACAGCGGCTTCGTGCCGCACGAAGACCTGGTGCACGAGTACGTCGACATGGACGGCCGCGTCGCCCGCGCGCCGCGCCTGGACCGCGTGCGCCAGCTGCTGCTGAACGGCGCCACCGCCAACTGCTTCGGCCAGGAAGCGCACTTCCCCGAGCTGATGGCGCTGAAGCTCGCATTCGCGCACACCTTCTCGGCCGAGGTCGAGACCAGCCTGTTCTATTCGCAGAAGGACCACCCCGGCCTCGCGCCGCACTACGACTGCGGCGAGATCTTCGT
This sequence comes from Rhizobacter sp. P3_C12, assembly GCF_056402735.1. Taxonomy (NCBI): domain Bacteria; kingdom Pseudomonadati; phylum Pseudomonadota; class Betaproteobacteria; order Burkholderiales; family Sphaerotilaceae; genus Rhizobacter; species Rhizobacter sp. P3_C12. Next base: position 18,277 of record NZ_JBFUGW010000112.1, on the reverse strand, counting down.
GTTGCAGATCTCCGGCCGCAAGCGCTGGTTCGTCTCCGACCAGCGGCACGTCAACCCGATCGTCGGCTACGGCGGCCCGGTGGCCTACGACGACAAGGCGCCGCACGCGACGATCGAGCTCGAGCCCGGCGACCTGCTGTACCTGCCGCGCGGCACCTTCCACCATGCCTGTGCGCTGACCGAGGAATCGCTGCACACCAGCGTCGCCATCAAGATGCCGAGCTACCTCGACCTGCTGCAGGCGCTCGCCGGCAACGCGGCCGACCTCGACGCGATGCGCGACTACCTGCCGCTCGGCGGCCCGGCCGCCTGGGCCGATGCGCGCGTCGACCTGGTCGAGCGGCTGCGTGGTGCCACGGCCTTGCCGGCCTACGGCGCAGCGGTGCAGCGCCTGCTCGGCGGCCGCATCCCGGTGCGTTGAGCGGGGGCCGCACGATGCTCGACGAACTGAGGCAGATCATCGCGGCGCGCAGCCTCGCGCCGATTCCGCTCGACGCGTTGCGCGAACGCTTTGCCGACGGCTGGCAGCCGGGCCGGCCGGCCGAGGCCGTCGACTTCGCCGAGCACCTGTGCCGCCTGGTGCACGGCACGCTGCGCCACGACGACCTGCCCGAGGTGGCGCGCGCCGCCGGGCCCGCCGAGGTGGCGAACCAGGGCGCGAATGCGCTGATCGAGTTCATCGCGCAGCTGCCGACCGCGCTGCGCGACGAGATCGATGCGCTGCCGCAGTTCCGCACCGGGGTGCTGCGCCCGTGGGACGAGCCGGTCACCGATGCCTACGTCGGCCTGTGCAACGTCGTGCACGACGTCTGGGCGCACCTGCTCGGCCCGGAGCAGCCGGCCGATGCCGGCATCGCGCGGCAGCTGCTGCGCCTCGCACCCCGCCACGCGCTGGACTACGGCGCCGGCGCCGGCCATGTCGCGCTGCTGCTCGCGCTGAACGGCATCGCGACCGACGTGGTCGAGATCGATCCGGTGAAGCGCCTGTTCCTGCAGCGGCGCGCCGCGCGGGCCGGCGTGGCCCGGCTGGTCGGCCCGGGGATGTCGCGCCCCTGCTACGACATGGTGCTCGCGCTGAACGTGCTCGATCACCTGCGGGCGCCGCCGGAGTGCCTGCAGCAGCTGGCCGAGCTGCTGCCGCCGGGCGGCTCGCTGGCGGTGGCCGCCGAGTTCCCGCAGGACGGCTGGCACCAGGGCGACCCGGCGGCCGCCGACGCCTGCGGACAGCTGCTGGCCGACCGCTTCGAGCCGCGCCGCGCTGGTGATGACGCTGGCGATGCCACCGACGCGCCGGTCGACTGGTTCGACATCTTCATCAAGCGCGACGCGCTGCACCCCGGCATCGCCGGCCCGCTGCGCTGCCCGCGCCTGCACCCGCGGGCGCGCTGGCAGGCCCCGCCCGACAGCACCGACCCGACGACACCCGGCGTGCTGGGCGCGACCGCGTTCTACACGCTGCCGTGCGCGCTCGACGCCGACACGGCCCGGCTGTGCGACGCCTTCGATGGCCGCCGCCCGCTGGCCGAGCTGGCCGAGGTACTCGACCTCGAGATCGACACGCTGGAAGCCTTCTGCAGCTTCCTGCATTCCCGGCGCTTGCTGACGTGGCACGGCCACCCGGCGGCCGACCGGCCCCTGCACCCGTTCCTGTCCCATCACGACGAACACAAGGAGACCCCGCCATGTGGAGCACTCACCTGAGGAATGCGGTCACACGCGCGCTGCTGCCACTGTCGTGGCGCATCGATTCGCAGCACGCCGCCCGCACGTTGAAGCGGTTCTCCGAGGTCGAATTCGACAGCGCCTGGCAGTACCTGAACGCGCTCGGCCACACCGGCGTGCCACGGATGCAGCTGATGCTGTTCGAAAACCTGCTCGAGGAGATGGAGCATTCCGACGGCTTCCTGGAGGTTGCGCACAAGCTGGCACGCGACCGCTTCCAGGGCGGCTCGGGTTCGCGCAGCGTGCTGGTGAAATCGGCCGACGACATCCACTACTTCCTCGCGTTCGCGCACGAGAGCGAGAAGTCGATCTGCGCGCAGTTCAACGGCTATGCGCGCGCCTGCAGCCACCTGCCGGCCGCCGCCGAGGTGTTCCGCGGCATCGCGATCGACGAAGAGAAGCACGAGCGCGAGGCGCGCGCGTCGCTGCTCGCCGTGGTCGGCTCCGAGACCATCGTGCGCCGGCTGGTCTGGAAGGTGAAGTTCAAGAAGGCTTACGCGTCGTGGCTGCGCGGCAGCCAGCACATCGGCGATGCGATATTCACGCTGTGGCTCGGCGCGGTGTACTTGCTGTTCGGCCCGCTGCTGCGCTCGTACTGCGCGGCCCGGCTGACGAAGAGCACGCAGGTGCAGGTGGCCGAGCCCGCCCAGAACCCCTTGCGACCCACCCTGGAGAGTTGAGATGGCCTTGGCAGAAGTATCGGCATTGATGCAGGACCACGACGCCGACCTGGTCGGCGCGGCAGCGCGGCTGCGCGCGATCGCGCCGTCGGCGCTCGGCGTCGACGACCTCGCGTCGTACAGCTGGCTGGTGAACCACGTGATCGGCGAGAAGGGCGGCGACTGGCCCGGCGCGCGCACGCTGCTCGATGCGCTGCCGGCGCTGCCCGGCCCGCCGCCGGTGCTGCTGCGCAACCGGGCGGTCGCGTATGCGATGAGCGGTGCCGCGCTGCAGGCCTGGCAGGCCGAATCCGAACTCGCGCAGGCACTCGCCTGCGGCCCCGCGCTCGCCGCCGCCGCGGTGCGCCTGGGCACCTTGCAGCACCTGGCCGGCACTGCCGACCCGCTGCTGGTGGCGGCGAGCCTGCTGCCTTGCGTGCAGGCGCTCGAAACCGCCCCGGCGGGCGGGCCGGTGCTGCCGATGGCGGCACGCGCGATCAACAACACCGTCTCGGGCTGGCTGGAGCGGCTGCAGTCGCCCGCGGCGCCGGCGCGGGTCGATCCGCTGGTCGGGACCGCGATGGGCCGGGCCGCCCGCTGCTGCAAGACGATCTGGCTGCACGCCGGCACCTGGATGCAGGTGGAACGCGCCGACTACCTGGTCGCGCTGGTGGCCAACGCGGTCGGCGACTGGGCAGCGGCGGCGCAAGCCGCGCGCGAGGGCATCAAGACGATCGAGGCGAACGGCACCGAGGAGGTCGACCGCGCCTTCCTGCTGGTCGAACTGGCACGCGCCCGCTACGGGCTGGGCGAGCCGGCGGCGGCGCAGAAGGCCCGCGACGGCGCGTTCGCGCTGGCCGAGCGCTTCGATGAACCCGGGCTGCGCGAGTGGTTCGACCGCAAGGCGGGCGCACTGCCGGAGCTGTCACCCGCACGCGCCGCGTAGGCCCGCGGCGTTCTTCTTCTGCCGGCGGCGCGCCCTGGCGCGGCACCCCGGCCCACCTGACTTGGGAGGTGGCCACGGCCATCCCCCGAGCGGAGCGCTGCCCACCTCGCAGTGGCAGCGGATTTTTGTCAAACCCTGAAAAGGAATCGAGATGGCAGAAAACATCGAAGTCAACGCCCCGGCCAAGAAGGCCTCCCGCAAGCTGAAGACGCTGGTGTACGCCGGCCTCGCGACCGGCTTCGCCGGCGTCTGCAGCACCAGCGCCGCACTGCATGGCAATGCCTCGTCGCATGGCCAGGCGATGGTCGACTGGAATGCCGACACCTTCACCGTCCAGGTGAAGCCCGGCGAGAAGGCGGCCGCACCGGTCGCCACCGAGAAGGCAGCCCGCTAAACGCGAGCCGTCGCGCCGCGGCCACCCGGTGGGGCGGTCGCGGCGCCTGCCGTCGCCGATGCTGCCTGTCACCGATGCCGCTTGTCACCGATGTCCGCTCCGATGCCGCTGCCGATCTCCTCCGAGCTGTCGCCCCAGTCCACCGCGCTGTCGGGTTGCGTGCTGACCCTGCCATCTGCGGCCGCCCACGCCCGGCTGCGGGCCGCGCTCGCGCAGCACCCGCGCGACCACCAGCTGTGGTGCGCGCTCGGCATGCGCTACGCCGCCGACGGCCATGCCCGCGACGCGATCGGTGCGCTGCAGCAGGCGCTTGCGCTCGCGCCGGGCCACGTCAAGTCGCAGGCCTGCCTGGGGGTGCTGCTGCACGGCCATGGCGATCCGCTCCAGGCGGCCGAGGCCTACGACCCCGCCGGCATGGTGGCGCGCAGTGGCCCGCTCGGCGCTGACCCTGCCGCGATGCGCGCCTTCCACGCCGAGTTGACGGCGCACCTGTACGCCCACCCCAGTCTCACCTGGGACCGCGCCGACAAGGCGACGCGCCACGGCTGGCAGACCGGCGAGCTGCTGCACGACGACGCGCCGGTGGTGCGGCGCCTGCAGCGGCTGCTGACCGACAGCCTGCTGGCGTTCCTGCAGGACGACGAGGCGGACGACGGCGCCGCGCCGCTGCACGACGCGCAGGCACTGGCCCACGCCGGGCTGCGCGTGACGGCCTGGGGCGTGATGCTGCAGTCCGAGGGCTACCAGGAGCTGCACATCCACGAGGCCGGCCTGGTGAGCGGCGTGTACTACGTCGACGTGCCGGCGATGACCGGCCCGCCGCATGCCGGCTGCCTGCGCTTCCCGACCCATGTCGACTGGCTGCTGCCGGCCGCGCCGCGCCCGGCGGCGCCGGATTTCATCGTGCAGCCGGCCGCCGGCACGCTGGTGATGTTCCCGTCCTTCCTGTGGCACGGCACCGTGCCCTTCGTGGCCGGCCACGACCGCGTGTGCATCGCGTTCGACCTGACCCCGACCCCGTCGGCTTCTTCTGTTTCATCTTCCACCTGAGAGGCCCCATGCCGCTGGATGCGCACTTCCTGGACATCGCCCACCACGCCTTCGACCCCGGCATGGGCACCGAGCACGCGGCGCCGCTGCTGTACTCGATGGTCCGCATGCAGCGGCCGAGCTCGGTGCTGTGCGTCGGGCTCGGCTACTCGACGCTGTTCGTGCTGCAGGCGCTGGCCGACAACCGCACCGAGGCGCAGCACGACGCACGCATCGCCGCCGGCACGCTCGCCGACCCGGCGCGCCACGAGGTGCTGCACCCGGGCTACGACCATGCCGGCCATGCGGCGCACCTGCACGGCATCGATGATTTCTCGGAGGACGAGCCGCGCCTGCAGCGCTTCCTGCAGATCCTCGCGCGCCTGAACCTGTCGCCGCTGTTCACGCTGCACCGCTGCCGCTTCCAGGACGTCCAGCTGCCGCCCGAGGCGAGCCCGTTCGGCTTCATGTGGCTGGACTGCGGCCACCAGCTCGACTACCCCGACCTGCTGAACCGCTTCTGGCCGCTGCTCGACGCGGACGGCGGCCTGGCGGCGATCCACTACACGCATGTCGATGTCGACGTGCCTGATGTCGACGTGCCTGACGGCGGCGCGACCGCCAAGGTCGTGATCCCCGGGCCGTGCGCGAACGCGTTGCGCCGCCAGCAGTTGCAGGCCGGCATGGGCGCGGGTTTCGAGCTGCTGTCGCTGGTCGAGCCGCACAAGCACCGCCAGGGCAGCGTGACGCTGCTGCGCCGGCTCGACGAGGTCGACGCCTGCCGCCCGGCCAGCCTGCAGCAGGAGCAGCAGGCGATGTACGGCAGCAGCCCGCACGATTTGATCGACCTGAACCGGCGCTGAGCATGGCGAGCGTGCGAGGGGCCTCGTGGATCGCCGTCGTGTCGTGGTGGGTGTCGTGGTTGATGTCGGGGTTCTGGTGGTCGAGCGCGGTTGCGCAGACCGCGGCACCGCCGGCACGCCAGCAGGCCGGTAGCTCCGACTGCGCGATCGTGCTCGATGGCCGCGCCGACGAGCCCTGCTGGGCCGGCGCCCCGGTCTACGGGGATTTCAGCGAGTACAGCCCGCAGTCCGGGCGCGCGCCGCAGGTGCAGACGCAGTACCGGCTGATGCACGACGCCGACGCGCTGTACGTGTTCGTCGAGAGCCGCGACCCGGAGCCCGAGGCGCTGCGCTATGCCTGGTCGCGGCGCGACCGCGTCGGCAAGGACCAGGACCAGGTCACGCTCTACATCGACCCGATCGGCAAGCGCTCGTTCGCGCAGCTGTTCCGCGCCAATCCGGTCGGCTCGGTCTCCGACGGCACCTACAACGAAGCGAGCGGCGAGGAGAGCCTGGACCAGGACTTCGATTTCAGCGTCGCGACCGCCCAGGTCGAGGATGGCTGGACGGCGGAGTTCCGCATTCCGTTCAGCAGCCTGCGCTATGGCGAGCGCGGGCAGGTCGACACCTGGACGCTGCTGGTCACCCGCAACCGCCCGCGCGAGCAGCGCTACCTGTACACCTCGGTGGCGCTGTCGCGCTACTCCGACTGCTTCCTGTGCCGCAACCCCGCGTTGGGCGGCCTGACGCTGCCGGACGCGCAGGCGTACGTCAACGTGACGCCCTATGTGCTGGCGGAACGGCACGACCGGCGCAGCACCGGAGCCAGCGACGACCGCGGCAACACCACGCGCGCCGGCGTCGACATCAAGGCGCGCCTGGGGCCGTCGTGGTTCGTCGACGCCACCGTGAACCCGGATTTCTCGCAGGTCGAGATCGACGCACCGCAGCTGTCGGCGAATGCGCGCTTCGGCATCTTCTATCCCGAGAAGCGGGCCTTCTTCCTGGAGGGGGCCGACCTGCTGGACACGCCGATCCCGCTGGTCTACACGCGCAGCATCGCCGACCCGAAGTGGGGCGCGCGCGTGACGCGGCGCAGCGAGGGCAGCGACTGGCTCGCGATCGCCACACGCGACAGCGGCGACGGCGCGGTGCTGTACCCCGGCACCTGGTCCACCGTGCCGCTGGTGCGCGACGTGGCGGCCCAGGCGCTGATGGCGCGCGGCCGGGTGCGCATCGGCGAGCAGGCCACCTGGGGCGCGACGCTGAGCCTGCGCGATGCGGCCGACGACGACCGCAATGCGGTGGTCGGCAGCGACCTCGCATGGCAGGTCGATGCGCGCCACAAGCTGCGCCTGCAGATGGCGGCCAGCGACACGCGTGGCGATGCGCGCGCACGCCTGGAGGGACAAGGGAATGGCGACCTCGGCGCCGGCCACGCGCTGTTCGCCGACCATTCGTTCTATGGCGAGCACACCGACACGCTGCTGACGCTGGAGCGCATCGGCCGCAGCTTCCGCAGCGAGAACGGCTTCATCGCGCAGGCCGGCCACCAGCGCGCCGAGCTGTCGGTGACCGAGCGGCTCGGACCGCTCGGCTGGTTCACCGACATGAACCCGTATGTGAGCGTCGCGCAGGTGCGCGCGCTGGAGGGCGGCGTCGTCGCGCAGACGCTGCACCCGGCGATGCTGCTGCTCGGCCCGTATGCGACCGGGCTGCTGGTGGAGCTGCATGCCGACCGCGCGCGGGCCGATCAGGGGCTCGCGCTGCACCGGCTGCCGCAGGTGCTGCTGAGTCTGAAGACGAGCCCGAACGCGACGCTGACGCAGCTGCAGCTGGATGCCGAGTTGGGCAAGCGGCTCGATTTCGCGACCGACCAGGTCGGCCCGGGGCAGCGGCTGCTGGCCGACCTGCAGCTGCGGCTCGGCCGGCGCACCGAGCTGTCGCTGCACTACAACCGGGAGCACATCGCCTGCAGCGACGGCTGCCAGTTGCTGACCGACACGACGCAGCAGCTGGTGCTCGGCCACAGCCTGTCGGCGACGAGCTGGCTGCGGTTGATCGTGCAGCGGCTGCGCACCGAGCGCGGCGATTCGCCGGGCGGCAGCGCCTCGGACAGCAAGCGCTCGGTGCTGTCGCTGGTGCTCGCGACGCGGCCATGGCGCAAGCTCGATGCGAGCATCGGCATCAGCGCCGATCGCGGGCGTGGCACCGACAGCAGCGGCGCCAGCGACGACCGCACGGTCGAGACTTTCGTGAAGCTCAGCTGGCCGTTTGCGCTGTAGCCTCCCTCCCCGTTCGCCCTGAGCCTGTCGAAGGGCCTGCGCGCACGGCACCAAGGCTTCGACAAGCTCAGCCCGAACGGGGAAAACCGTTCGCCTTGAGCCTGTCGAAAGGCCTGCGCGCATGGCACCAAGGCTTCGACAAGCTCGGCCCGAACGGGAGCTCTGCGACCGTCAGGCCGCCACCGCCTGCCGCACCGCGTGCTCCCACTCGCCCATCAGCGCCTGCGCGCGCTCGCGCGGCATCGTCGGGTGGAAGGTGCGCTCGACCCGCCACTGCCGCGCCAGTTCGTCGAGCCCGCTGTAGACCCCGCACGACAGCCCGGCCAGCGAGGCCGCGCCGAGCGCGGTGGTCTCGATCACCTTCGGCCGCACCACCGGGATGCCGAGCAGGTCGGCCTGGAACTGCATCAGCAGGTCGTTGACGCAGGCACCGCCGTCGACGCGCAGTTCGCTGACCGGCGCGCCGCCGGCCGCGACCGCATCGCGCCCCATCGCCTGCAGCAGCGCCGCGCTCTGGAACGCGATGCTCTCCAGCGCCGCGCGCGCGATGTGCGCCACCGTGGTGCCGCGCGTCAGCCCGACGATCGCGCCGCGCGCATCGGCCTTCCAGTACGGCGCGCCCAGGCCGGTGAAGGCCGGCACGAACATCACGCCGCCGGCATCGGGCACGCTCTCGGCGAGCGACTGCACCTCGCTGCTCGCCTTGATCGCGTTCAGCCCGTCGCGCAGCCACTGCACCACCGCCCCGCCGATGAAGACGCTGCCCTCGAGCGCGTACTCGGTCTGCGCCGTCGGCTGCGCCGCGCTGGTGGTGATCAGCCCGTTGGTGGAGGTCTGGAACTGCGCGCCGGTGTGCATCAGCATGAAGCAGCCGGTGCCGTAGGTGTTCTTCGCGAGCCCGGCGCGGAAGCACGCCTGGCCGAACAGCGCGCTCTGCTGGTCGCCGGCGACGCCGCCGATCGGCAGCGAGGCGCCCAGCAGTTCGGCCTTCGTGTGGCCGTACACGTGGCTGGACGGGAACACCTGCGGCAGCACCTCGCGCGGCACGTCGAGCAGCTGCAGCAGCTCGTCGTCCCACGCGTTGCGGCGCACGTTCAGCAGCAGCGTGCGCGAGGCGTTGCTCACGTCGGTGGCGTGCACCGCGCCGCCGGTCAGGTGCCACATCAGCCACGAATCGACCGTGCCGAAGGCCAGCTCGCCGCGCGACGCCGCCGCGCGTGCGCCGGCCACGTGATCGAGGATCCACTTCAGCTTGGTGCCGGAGAAGTAGGCGTCGATGATCAGCCCGGTCTTCTCTCGGAAGGTGGGTTCGAGCCCGCGCTCGCGCAGCGCCGCGCAGGTGGGCTCGGCGCGGCGGTCCTGCCAGACGATCGCGTTGTACAGCGGCTCGCCGGTGCGGCGGTTCCACACCACGGTGGTCTCGCGCTGGTTGGTGATGCCGATCGACGCGATGTCGGCTGCAGCGATGCCGGCCTTCGCGAGCGCCTCCTTCGCGGTCGCGAGCTGCGTGTGCCAGATCTCCATCGGGTCGTGCTCGACCCAGCCCGGCTGCGGGTAGATCTGGCGGAACTCGCGCTGCGCCATCGCGACGATGGCGCCGGCGCGGTCGAACACGATGCTGCGCGAACTGGAGGTGCCCTGGTCGAGGGCCAGCAGGAATTTGGGTGTGCTCATGGCGGGATGAAGCTCAGGCGGCGACCTCGCATTGGACGCCTGCATCGGCCAACAGGGAAGGGAAGGGTTCGGGCGGCGCCTGGTCGGTGAACAGCGCATCGATCTCGGCGAAGCCGGCCACCTGCACCATCGCCGGCCGGTTGAACTTGCTGTGGTCGGCGGCCACCCACACCTGGCGCGACTGCTCGATGATCGCGCGCGCCACCTTCACCTCGCGGAAATCGAAGTCGCGCAGCGTGCCGTCGCTCTCGATGCCCGAGATGCCGATCAGCCCGATGTCGACCTTGAACTGCTTGATGAAATCCACCGTCGCCTCGCCGACGATGCCGCGGTCGCGCGAGCGCACCACGCCGCCGGCGACGATGACCTCGCAGTCCGGGTTGTCCGACAGGATCGCCGCGACGTTCAGGTTGTTCGTGATCACGCGCAGGCCCTTGTGCCGCATCAGCTCGCGCGCAATCGCCTCGGTGGTGGTGCCGATGTTCAGGATCAGCGAGCAGCCCTCGGGCACGCCCTGCGCCACGCTGCGCGCGATGCGCTGCTTGGCCTGCTCGTTGAGCTGCTGGCGCTGCCGGTACGCGATGTTCTCGGTGGTGGAGCTGGGCAGCCGCACGCCGCCATGGAAGCGCGACAGCAGCCCGGCATCGGACAGCAGCTTCACGTCGCGCCGCACCGTCTGCAGCGTGACGCCGAACTGCTCCGACAGCGCCTCCACCGTGGCCGTGCCGCGCGCGCGCACCTCGTCGAGCAGCAGCGATTGGCGCGGGTTCGGGGTCATGGCGGCGGAGGGTACCGAATCCCCGAACGAAAACAGATGCTGGATTTCCTGGCTTGCGCGGCTTTCGTTTTTCGCATAAAACGAAAAAAGAAGATCAGAAACGAAAACAACCGAACATAGACCAGGAGACGGATTCTTGAACCAAGCTTTGCCGGCTGACGTGGACGTGCTCGTCGTGGGCGGCGGCATCAATGGCGCCGGGATTGCCCGCGACCTGTCGGGCCGCGGCGTGCGCGTGCTGGTGTGCGAGAAGGACGACCTCGCGCAGCACACCTCGTCGGCCTCGACCAAGCTGATCCACGGCGGCCTGCGCTACCTCGAGTACTACGAGTTCTCGCTGGTGCGCAAGGCGCTGGCCGAGCGCGAGGTGCTGCTGAAGGGTGCCCCGCACATCATGTGGCCGCTGCGCTTCGTGATGCCGCACGACGCGAGCATGCGGCCGGTGTGGATGATCCGCGCCGGGCTGTTCCTGTACGACCACCTGGCCAAGCGCGAGGTGCTGGCCGGTTCGCGCACGGTGTCGCTGCGCGAGCACCCGGCCGGCGCGCCGCTGAAGCCGCAGTACAAGCGCGGCTTCGTCTACTCCGACGGCTGGGTCGACGATGCGCGCCTCGTGGTGCTGAACGCCCGCGACGCGGCCGACCGCGGCGCGACGGTGCTGACGCGCTGGCGCTGCACCGATGCGCAGCGCGGCGACAGCGCCTGGCGCGTCACGCTGCAGGCGGACGACGGCCGCACCCACACGCTGAATGCGCGCGCGCTCGTCAACGCCGCCGGCCCGTGGGCCGCGCAGTTCCTCGCCGAGGGCACGCATGCGCCGCGCCCCAAGTCGCTGCGGCTGGTGAAGGGCAGCCACATCGTCGTGAAGAAGCTGTTCGACCACGACCACGCCTACATCTTCCAGAACCCGGACCGCCGCATCATCTTCGCGATCCCCTACCAGGACGGCGAGTTCACGCTGATCGGCACCACCGACGTCGAGCACCACGGCGCGATCGGCGAGGCGCGCATCGACGACAGCGAGATCGCCTACCTGTGCGAGCAGGCGAGCCGCTATTTCGCGAAGCCGGTGGCGCCGGCCGACGTGGTGTGGACGTATTCGGGCGTGCGGCCGCTGCTCGACGACGAGTCGGGCGATCCGTCGGCCGTCACGCGCGACTACTCGCTCGAGCTCGACACCTCGAAGGCGGCGCTGCTGTCGGTGTGGGGCGGCAAGATCACCACCTTCCGCAAGCTGGCCGAGGAGGCCGCCGACCTGCTGGCCGCGCCGCTCGGCACCACCCGCGGCGCCTGGACGGCCGGCGCCTTCCTGCCCGGTGGCGACCTCAGCGTGTGGATCGGCGACCCGCAGCGGCCCGACACCGACTTCGCGCGCTTCGAGCAGGCGTTCGCGCTGCGCCATCCGCAGTTGCCGGCCGCGATGCGGCATCGCCTGGCGCGCTGCTACGGCTCGCGCGTGCAGGTGCTGCTGGCGAACGGGCCCGGCGCCGAGGTGGTGCCCGGGCTGCACGAGGCGGAACTGAACTACCTGCACGAGCACGAGTGGGCGCGCGAGCCCGACGACGTGCTGTGGCGGCGCACCAAGCTCGGCCTGCACCTGACGCCGGCCCAGCGCGAGCAGGTCGCGCTCTGGTGCGCACGCCACTGGCGCGGCGCTGCGACAACAGTCGCGCAGCCGCAGACTAGACCTTCGGAGACCTCATGGAATTGACGCTGGAGCGCATCGGCAAGCAGGTCGGTGCGCAGACCCACCTCTACCCGCTGGACCTGACCCTGGTCCCGCGCGCGGTGACCGTGCTGCTGGGCGCGACCCAGGCCGGCAAGACCTCGCTGATGCGCGTGATGGCGGGCCTGGACACGCCGACGCAAGGCCGCGTGCTGGCTGACGGCCGCGACGTGACCGGCCTGCCGGTGCGCGAGCGCAACGTGTCGATGGTCTACCAGCAGTTCATCAACTACCCGTCGATGACGGTGGCCGACAACATCGCATCGCCGCTGAAGCTGCGTGGCGAGAAGGGCATCGCCGAGCGCGTGCTGGAGCTGGCGAAGCGGCTGCACATCGAGCCGTTCCTGAAGCGGCTGCCGGCCGAGCTGTCGGGCGGCCAGCAACAGCGCGTGGCCCTCGCGCGGGCGCTGGCGAAGAAGGCCCCGCTGATGCTGCTCGACGAGCCGCTGGTGAACCTGGACTACAAGCTGCGCGAGGAACTGCGCGACGAGCTCTCGCAGCTGTTCGCGGCCGGCGAATCGACCGTCGTCTACGCCACCACCGAGCCGACCGAGGCGCTGCTGCTCGGCGGCTACACCGCGGTGATGGACGCCGGCGAGCTGCTGCAGTACGGCCCGACCGCCGAGGTGTTCCACCGGCCGCAGTCGATCCGCGTCGCGCGCGCGTTCAGCGATCCGCCGATGAACCTGGTCGAGGGCACGCACGCGACGATCGGCATCAGCCTGCAGGCCGGCGTGAACCTCTCGGTGCCGCTGCCGGCGTCGAGCACGCCGGCGCTGACAATCGGCATCCGCGCGAGCGCCCTGCGGGTTCGCCCGCGCGACGGCGATGTCGCACTGCCGGGCAAGGTGGAGCTGGCCGAGATCTCCGGTTCCGACACCTTCGTGCACGTCGACACCCCGATCGGCGAGCTGGTGGCGCAGCTGACCGGCGTCCACCAGTTCACGCTCGGCGAGCCGGTGACGCTGTACCTGAATGCGGCACAGGTGCACGTGTTCGATTCCGCGGGCCGCCTGCTGGTGGCCCCGAGCCGGGAGGGCATCTGAGATGGCACGCATCGACCTCGACCTGGCGCATGCCTACAAGCCGAACCCGCAGCGCGATGAAGACTACGCGCTGCTGCCGCTGAAGATGACCTTCGACGACGGCGGCGCCTATGCGCTGCTCGGCCCGTCGGGCTGCGGCAAGACGACGCTGCTGAACATCATCTCGGGCCTGGTGACGCCGTCGCAGGGCACGGTGAAGTTCGGCGGGCAGGACGTCACCGGGCAGTCACCGCAGCAGCGCAACATCGCGCAGGTGTTCCAGTTCCCCGTCATCTACGACACGATGACCGTGGCCGAGAACCTCGCGTTCCCGCTGCGCAACCGTGGCGTGGCGCCCGACCGCATCCGCCAGCGCGTCGGCCAGATCGCCGAGATGCTGGAGATGAGCGGGCAGCTGAACACGCGCGCCGCAGGCCTCTCGGCGGACGCCAAGCAGAAGATCTCGCTGGGCCGTGGCCTGGTGCGCGAGGACGTGTCGGCCGTGCTGTTCGACGAGCCGCTGACCGTCATCGACCCGCACCTGAAGTGGCAGCTGCGCCGCAAGCTGAAGCAGATCCACCACGAGCTGAAGCTGACGCTGGTCTACGTGACGCACGACCAGGTCGAGGCGCTGACCTTCGCCGACCAGGTGGTCGTGATGACGCGCGGCCGTGCGGTGCAGGTGGGCAGTGCCTCGGCGCTGTTCGAGCGGCCGCAGCACCGCTTCGTCGGCCACTTCATCGGCTCGCCGGGCATGAACTTCCTGCCGGTGCGCTGGGCCGGGCAGGGCATCGACGTGGCCGGCCGCGTGCTGCCGATGGCGCGCAACCCGCTGCACGGCGAGGGCAGCTTCGCGCTCGGCGTGCGGCCGGAGTACGTGACGCTGGCCGCGCCGGACACCGCGGGCGCCGTGCCCGCCACCGTGACGCAGGCGCAGGACATCGGCACCTACTGGCTGCTCGGCGCGCGCCTCGGCTCCGGCGACAGCGAGCAGACGATCCGCGCCCGCCTGTCGCCCGACCAGCGCATCCCGCGCGTCGGCGATGCGGTGTGGTTGTCGCTGGTCGGCTCGCACACCTGCTATTACCGCGATGACGTATTGATCGATTCTTCCGTGGAGGTGGCGGCATGAAGCCGGTCAACCAGAAAGCCTGGCTGCTGATCCTGCCGGTGGTGCTGTGCGTGGCCTTCTCGGCGGTGCTGCCGCTGATGACGGTCGTCAACTACTCGGTGCAGGACATCATCTCGCCCGAGCGGCGCGTGTTCGTCGGCACCGAGTGGTTCAAGTCGGTGATGCGCGACGAAGACCTGCAGGGTGCGCTGCTGCGCCAGATCGGCTTCTCGCTGGCGGTGCTGCTGGTGGAGATCCCGCTGGGCATCGGCCTCGCGTTGTCGATGCCGGCCAAGGGCGCGCGCTCGTCGGCGGTGCTGGTGCTGGTGGCGATCTCGCTGCTGATCCCGTGGAACGTGGTCGGCACCATCTGGCAGATCTACGGGCGCACCGACATCGGCCTGATGGGCGCGGCGCTCGCGAAGCTGGGCATCGAGTACAGCTACACCGGCAATGCGACCGATGCGTGGCTCACCGTGCTGCTGATGGACGTGTGGCACTGGACGCCGCTGGTGGCGCTGCTGTGCTTCGCCGGGCTGCGCGCGATCCCCGATGCGTACTACCAGGCGGCGCGCATCGACGGCGCGAGCAAGTTCGCGGTGTTCCGCTTCATCCAGCTGCCCAAGCTGCGCGGCGTGCTGATGATCGCGGTGCTGCTGCGCTTCATGGACAGCTTCATGATCTATACCGAGCCCTTCGTGCTGACCGGCGGCGGGCCCGGCAACGCGACCACCTTCCTGAGCCAGTACCTGACGCAGAAGGCGGTCGGCCAGTTCGACCTCGGCCCGGCCGCGGCCTTCTCGCTGATCTACTTCCTGATCATCCTGCTGCTGTGCTTCATCCTCTACAACTGGATGCAGCGGGTCGGCCAGGATGCGACGACGACCGAGGGAGCCGCCCATGGATGAGCGCCGTTTCAAGAAGCGGGTGATTTTCCTGCTGCTGTATCTGCTGTTCGCGATCCTGCCGGTGTACTGGATGGTGAACATGTCGTTCAAGACGAACGAGGAGATCCTGTCCTCGTTCAGCCTGTGGCCGCAGCATTTCACGTTCGACCACTACCGCACGATCTTCACCGATGAGTCCTGGTACTCGGGCTACATCAACTCGATGATCTACGTGGCCATCAACACGGTGATCTCGCTGCTGGTGGCGCTGCCGGCGGCGTATGCGTTCTCGCGCTACAGCTTCCTCGGTGACAAGCATGTGTTCTTCTGGCTGCTGACCAACCGGATGACGCCGCCGGCGGTGTTCCTGCTGCCGTTCTTCCAGCTGTACACGACGCTCGGGCTGATGGACACGCACATCGCGGTGGCGCTGGCGCACCTGCTGTTCAACGTGCCGCTGGCGGTGTGGATTCTTGAAGGCTTCATGAGCGGCATCCCGCGCGAGATCGACGAGACGGCCTACATCGACGGCTACTCGTTCCCGCGTTTCTTCCTGACGATCTACATCCCGCTGATCAAGGCCGGTGTGGGCGTGGCGGCGTTCTTCTGCTTCATGTTCAGCTGGGTCGAGCTGCTGATGGCACGCACGCTGACCAGCGTGAACGCGAAGCCGATCGTCGCGGTGATGACGCGCACGGTGAGTGCCTCGGGCATGGACTGGGGCGTGCTGGCGGCGGCCGGCGTGCTGACCATCGTGCCGGGCGCGATCGTGATCTGGTTCGTGCGGCATTACATCGCCAAGGGCTTTGCGATGGGGAGAGTTTGATGTTCGACTGGATGGCGTGGACCCTGCCGGTGGCGGTGTTCTTCGGCTGCATCGTGCTGATGCTGGCCGGCATGACGGTGTGGGAGCTGAAGTCGCCGACAACGGTGCGCAAGGGCTTCCTGCCGATGGCGACGACGCGTGGCGACCGGCTCTTCATCGGGCTGCTCAGCGCGGCGTACGTGAACCTCGCGTTCGTCGCGTTCAGCGAAAAGATGGTGGGCTGGTTCGGGTTGGCGGAGGAGCCGTCGATCTGGATCAGCTTCGTGATCTCGATGGCCGTGCTGGCGCTGATCATGCGCAAGGGCTGAGCCGCCGAGCTTCGGTTTGAAAAGGCCGCCGGCGATTCTTCCCCGCTGGCGTGTCGCGAGTACCCCGGGAAGTACCAGAGGAGACAGACATGAAGTTGCGCTTGAATGCAGTGGCCTTTGCCGCCGTTGCGCTGGCACTGGGCCAGAGCGCCTGGGCCGGTGAGGCCGAGGCGAAGAAATGGATCGATGCCGAGTTCCAGCCGTCGACGCTGAACAAGGACCAGCAGATGGCCGAGATGAAGTGGTTCATCGAGGCCGCGAAGAAGCTGCAGGCCAAGGGCGTGAAGGAGATCTCGGTGGTGTCGGAGACGATCACGACGCACGAGTACGAATCGAAGACGCTGGCCAAGGCCTTCGAGGAGATCACCGGCATCAAGGTGAAGCACGACCTGATCCAGGAAGGCGACGTGGTCGAGAAGCTGCAGACCTCGATGCAGTCGGGCAAGTCGATCTACGACGGCTGGATTTCGGATTCCGACCTGATCGGCACGCACTACCGCTACGGCAAGATCATGAACCTGACCGACTACATGTCGGGCAAGGGCAAGGAGTGGACGAACCCGGGGCTGGACATCAAGGACTTCATCGGCACGAGCTTCACGACCGCGCCGGACAAGAAGCTGTACCAGCTGCCCGACCAGCAGTTCGCGAACCTGTACTGGTTCCGCGCCGACCTGTTCGCGCGCCCGGACCTGAAGGAGAAGTTCAAGGCCAAGTACGGCTATGACCTGGGCGTGCCGCTGAACTGGAGCGCGTACGAGGACATCGCCGCGTTCTTCAGCGAAGACGTGAAGACGATCGACGGCAAGCCGATCTACGGCCACATGGACTACGGCAAGAAGGATCCGTCGCTGGGCTGGCGCTTCACCGATGCGTGGCTGTCGATGGCCGGCACCGCCGACATCGGCATCCCGAACGGCATGCCGGTGGACGAATGGGGCATCCGCGCGTCGGCCGACGGCTGCACGCCGCAGGGGGCCAGCGTCTCGCGCGGCGGTGCGACCAACTCGCCGGCGGCCGTGTATGCGCTGACGAAGTACGTCGACTGGATGAAGAAGTACGCCCCGAAGGAAGCCACCGGCATGACCTTCGGCGAAGCCGGCCCGGTGCCGGCGCAGGGGCAGATTGCGCAGCAGATCTTCTGGTACACCGCGTTCACCGCCGACATGACCAAGCCGGGCCTGCCGGTGGTGAATGCCGACGGCACGCCGAAGTGGCGCATGGCGCCCGGCCCGAACGGCCCGTACTGGAAGCAGGGCATGCAGAACGGCTACCAGGACGTGGGTTCGTGGACCTTCTTCGAGGCGCATGACGCGAACCGCACGGCGGCCGCGTGGCTGTATGCGCAGTTCGTGACGGCGAAGACGACCTCGCTGAAGAAGACGATCACCGGTCTGACGCCGATCCGCGAGAGCGACATCCAGTCGAAGGCGATGACGGACCTGGCGCCGAAGCTCGGCGGGCTGGTGGAGTTCTACCGCAGCCCGGCGCGCGTGGCGTGGACGCCGACCGGCACCAACGTGCCCGACTACCCGAAGCTCGCGCAGCTGTGGTGGAAGAACGTGGCGGTGGCGGTGACGGGCGAGAAGACGCCGCAGCAGGCGATGGACAACCTGGCCGAGGAGATGGACCAGGTGATGTCGCGGCTGGAGCGCGCCGGGATGGCACGCTGCGCACCGAAGCTGAACGCGAAGGGCGACCCGAACAAGTGGCTGAGCGACAAGGGCGCGCCGTGGAAGAAGCTGGCGAACGAGAAGCCGAAGGGTGAGACGATCGCTTATGACACGCTGCTGAATGCGTGGAAGGCGGGCAAGGTTCGCTGATTCGCGACTTGCTGTTCTGAAGCCGCTCTCGGGGGCACGGGTTCTTCCGTGCCTCCGGCGAGCGTGCTGCGGCCGGGGGCGCGCGGCGGGGCTCGGCTGGGGCGGTCGGCCCTGGCGGGCCGACTGCACGAAGAAGATCGGTTTCGGGGGTGCATCGGCAAACTCCCGTCACTCACTTCGTTCGTTGTGGTCAAACACAGCCGATGAGTCAGTCTACGAAGCGCGCTGGCGCGCGCCACCCC
>NZ_JBFUGW010000111.1:0-20334 GCF_056402735.1 Rhizobacter sp. P3_C12 | reverse complement strand
CGGGGCGCCGGAGCTGGCTGGTTTCATGGCCCGCGTGCGCAGCACGCTTCGTGCACTGACTGTCGCCCACTGTTTGACCACAACGAACGAAGTGAGTGGCGGGAGTTTGGGCGACGGGCCATGAAACCAGTCAGCGCAGGGAAGTCTTCGCCCCCCAGGGGGCGAAGACCGCACCGGCCGGCGAGCCACAGCCTCCCCACCCGCGCCTTTGCTCAAGCAGCAGGAGGACATCGTCAGACTTTCTTGATCGCGGACTTGCCGAACAAGCCCGCAGGCTTCACCGCGAGCACGATCAAGAGCAGCACCAATCCAGGCACATCCTTGTAGCCGGTCGACAGGTAGAAGCCAGTCGTTGTCTCGGCAATGCCCAGGATGATCCCGCCGACGATGATCCCCATGCCGCTGGTCAGGCCGCCGATGATCGCCACCGCGAAGGCCTTCAGGCCCAGCACCGCGCCCATCGTCGCGCCGGTCAGCGTCAGCGGGGCGATCAGCACGCCGGCGAAGGCCGCCGTCAGCGACGACAGCGCGTACGAGAACGTGATCACCAGGCCCGTGTTGATGCCCATCAGCTTCGCGGCATCGCGGTCGTTGAAGGTCGCCACCACCGCCTTGCCGTAGATCGTCTTGCGGTTGAAGAACTCCACCGCCAGCATCATCAGCAGCGCACCCACCACCACCAGGATCTCCATCGGCAGCACGTTCGCCCCCAGGAACTTCAGCGGCGACTCCGGCAGCGGCGACGGGAACTTCAGGTCGTCGCGGCCCCACACGTTCTCCGCCACGTTCTTGAAAATGATGCCCAGCGCGATCGTCGACATGATCCAGCCGAACTCCGACTTGATCTTGATCGCCGGGCGCACGCCGATGCGCTCGACGAAAGCGCCCTGCAGCGCACCGAACACGCACACCACCGGGATCATCAGCCAGTAGTTCAGGCCCAGGCCGACCAGCGTCAGCCCGACCAGCGCGCCCAGCATCAGCGCGTCGCCCTGGCCGAAGTTCAGCGTGTCGGAGGTCGCGAACGTCAGCTGGTAGCCGAACGCGATCACCGCGTAGATCATCCCGAGCGCAATGCCGCTGTAGATGAGTTGGGTCAGGATCTGCATGGTGCTTCCTGCAAGGACTCAAACAACGAACGCCGCCACGGCACCGGCCGGGGCGGCGTCTTCCCGGGCCCGGCCTACTTCTTCGTGGCCGTCAGCGCACCCTTCGCGTTCGGATCCTTCACGCGCACCTCCGACGCCTTCTTGAAGTCGTCCGGATACGCATACACCACGCGCTGGCCCTTGACCTCGCCGAACACCGGGATGTTCGCGGTGATCGCCTCGTGGTCGCCCTTGCTGAACGGCTTGTTGTACGTCGTCACGACGCCTTCGACCGGCGCCTTCAGGTCCTCGAGCGCCGCCTTCACCTTCGGCCCCTCGGTGCCGCCCGCCTGCTTGATCGCCGCGGCCAGCAGGTACACCGAGTCGTAGCCCTGCGCCGCCGATACCGGCGAATCGATGCGCGCGTTCTTCGGGTTGAAGGTCTTCAGGTAGTTGATGATGAACGACTGGCGCTTCGGCGTCGTCGGCTCCTGGATGAAGGTCTGCGGCATGCGCGCGCCCTCGCCGCCCGGGCCGGCGTTGTCGATGTAGTTGGCCATCGACAAGGTCCAGCTGCCCACCAGCGGCACCTTCCAGCCGAGCTTGGTCATGCCGTTGGCGATCTGCGCCAGCTCCGGGCCGATGCCGTAGGTCAGCACGGCTTCCGCACCCGCCTCCTTGGCCTTCAGCAGCTGGGCCGTCATGTCGACGTCCTTGATGTTGAACTTCTCGACCGCGACCGGCTTGACGCCCTTCAGCGCGAGCGCCTTCTCCAGGTCCTCGCGGCCCAGCTGGCCGTAGTTGGTGGAGTCCGCCAGGATCGCGACCTTCTTGAAGCCGCGGCGCGTGATCGCCTCTTCAACGATCATCGGCGCCTGGATGCTGTCGTGCGCCGCGTTGCGGAAGATGTAGTTCTCCGGCTGGCTGTCGAACTGGTGCGTGATCAGCGAGCCGGTGGCCACGTTGTTCATCACCGGGATCTTCGCGTCCTGGTAGAAGCGCTGCGAGGCGAGCGCGACACCGGTGTTGATGTAGCCGACGGTCGCCGCCACCTTCTCCTTGTTGATCAGCTCCTGCGCGATCTGCACGCCGCGCTCGTTCTTCGCCTCGTCGTCGCGCTCCACCAGCACCAGCTGGCGGCCCAGCACCCCGCCGGCCTTGTTGATCTCGTCGGCCGCCAGGCGCACGCCGTCGCGCATGCTGACACCCATCGACGATGAACCGCCGGTGAACGGGCCGGCCACGCCGATCTTGATCGGGTCGGCGGCGAATGCGGCGGCGGCGGCCAGGCTCAGCGCGCTCGCGACAAGGGGGGTGGAAAAACGGGTCCAGGGGCTGCGCATGTTGTCTCCTGCGTGCGGCGGGTGAATGAACTTCAGTCCTCGCAAAGCCCTGTGTTCCCGTAGGACACGACGATCACGCGCGGCCTCGGCGTGTCGTGTTGCGGTGCTTCGTTGCGACCAGCATCGATGCTCGCGCATTCGCCCCGATCCGCCCTCGTGGTATTCACGTACGTGGTGTTCGCGTCCGGCCGCGGCTTTTGCGCCCAGGCTGAAACTGCTTTGCGTGGCGCGCAGCAATGCGCACCGCCACGGGGCACCCGCACCGACCGCTCACGCGCTCCAGACGCCGTGCCGCCGGTGCCAGTCGGCCAGCGACTCGTCCGGCCAATGCTGCGAATGCACATGGCCGCGACCCTTCGGCACGTCGACCCAGGGCGCCACGAACGCGAGCGCCGCCTCGACGACCTCGGCCGGCCGGGGCAACGGCGTGTCGATCGCCGATGCATGCGGATGAATCAGCTCGGGCCAGCGCGGATCCCACAGCCACAACGCGCTGCCGCACTTGACGCAGAAGTGGCGCTGCGCCTTCGAGCGCGTCGCCCGCTTGCCGGGTTCGCGCATCACCGCGTGGTAGACCGCCAGGTGCTTGCGGCCGCGCACCTTCAGCGTCGTGGCATCGCCGCCCAGGTTGATCGCGTAGCCCCCGCCGCCGGCCGTCTTGCGGCAGATGCTGCAGTGGCAGTGCATGTAGGGCTGCGGGCTGTGCGCTTCGAGGCTGAAGCGCACGGCAGCGCAATGGCACGATCCTTCGAGGTGCATCGCGGGCCTCCGGTCGGGACAGGGGCCCGCCAGTATCGCGCCGCGATGCGCCCTAGACCGGCGAAGGGTCGGCCGGCGCCCTTGGGCCGGCAACGGCCCCGAGCGCGCCGCCCCACACGTGGTACAGCAGCTGCAGGCCGGCGAACTTGGCCAGCTGGGTGTAGAGCTCGGAATTCATCTTGATCTTGCCGAGCTCGGCCTGCGTCGCCGGGCGGCCCTGCTCCTCGACCAGCTTCGCCTGCGCCTTCAGCTTCAAGGCCTCCGGCATGCCGACCAGCATCGAGAACAGCCCGGCGAAGCCCGTCG
Source organism: Rhizobacter sp. P3_C12 (assembly GCF_056402735.1). Lineage (NCBI taxonomy): Bacteria > Pseudomonadati > Pseudomonadota > Betaproteobacteria > Burkholderiales > Sphaerotilaceae > Rhizobacter > Rhizobacter sp. P3_C12. The sequence goes on along the minus strand of NZ_JBFUGW010000111.1, from coordinate 16,838 downwards.
TCAGGATGGCATGCGATGTCCAGCCGACCCGGCTGGCCAGCACGTCCTTCAGTGCCTGCGGCAGCGTCGTCACGACGTTCGCGCCGTAGCGCGGCACGTTGGCCAGCGCGCTGAGCACCTGCTCGCCGGACGACTTCTCCAGGTGGGCGAGGCACTCGTCGAGGTCGGTGCGCGCGAGGAAGTGCTGGAAACCGGCCCGGCCGTCGCCGATCTCGCGGCTGTTGCGGATGGCGCGCATGCCGCCGCCGCCGATCACCGAGCCCCCCACCACGTCGATGACGCCGTCGCCCTCGGCGCGCTGCTCGCTGGTGCCCTGCGTGCCGGTGATCGCCACCTGCGGCACGCGCAGCAGGCCGTTGCGCAGGCCGCCGTAGCTGATGCCGGCGGCGACGGTCAGGTCGGTCGCCAGGCTCGCCTTGGTGTGCGGGTTGGCGCCCTGCAGCGGCGCGGGCAGCTTGTCCTGCGGCGGGCGCGTGAAGTACGCGTCGGCGAAGGTCTTCTCCGCGGCGGCGCCCGAGCCGGCATCCAGCACCGACAGCATCAGCCCGAGCATCGCACCGGCGGCCAGCGCGGGCAGTGCCGCGGGCGTCTCCTTGCTGACGGCCGCCATCAGGCCTTCGATCGTCTTTTCGGCGAGCTTGAAATCGACCATGGCCGAGCCGACGTTGAAGCCGTTCGCGCCCGCCATGCCGTGCAGCACCGCGGTGCCGCGGTCGCGCCATTGCACTTTCTCCAGCAGCGCGATGAACTGGTCGCGCGTCGTGATGCCGCGCCGCTCCAGCACCGCCGCCTGTTGGCCGGCCAGGTCCTTCAGCTGGGCGATGTCCTCGGCGCTGCCGGTCGGGCGCATCGAGCTCAGCATGTAGGCGACGCAGCCCGGCACATCGTCGGGCAGCTTGGCATCCAGCCGGAGATGCTTGAAGAAGAGCGCGTTGACGCCGATCGGATTGACGTCGCGGAAGCTCGGCAACTCGGCCTGCGGCCGGTCCAGCGATGCCATCCCGCCGGGGGCACGGGTCGACGCGCCGGCCGGTGCGTGATCGGCCGGCGGATGCTGCGTCCCGCCGTCGACGCCAGCGTCCACCGATCCAGTATCGGACGGGGTCGGCTGCAGCATCAGGGACGGAATGTCCTCCTGCGAGCCGGTGTTCGACGGCGGCACGGAGCTGCGCGGCCGCGACGCGCTGGTCGCCCGCGAGCTGGTGGAGCGATGCGAGCGCACGCTGGCACGGCGCCCCGGCGGACCGTTCGGGTCTTCGAGCGCCGGGGCCGACGCCGTGCTGGTCGCCGAGGGTGCCTGGCTCGCCTCGCTTCGGGCACTGTCGATGCTGGCAGACCGCCTGACGGGCCGCGCTGACGTGGATTGCAGCATGGGAATCCTCCTGGTGTGGGCAGCTCGTGGCCGCAGACCGACAGGTTGAGACCCCTGCGGGCCCGGCATCGATGGCAGCGCGAAATTCCGGCCGTGCCAGCGAAGCCGCGGCCGCATCAACCGGCGTGCTGGTAGCGGTGCTCCTGCGTGCGCCCCCCGAAACCGTAGGCGCTGGCACGCAGGTCGGCCACGTGCACGTACGAATGCTCGGCCACCCCGCCGAGCAGCTCGCCCATCGCCCGGTGCACGGCCTCCAGGTAGACGGCCTTCTCGCGCTTGGTGTTGGTCTCGTCGGTGATGCTGACCATCCAGTGGTAGCTGCGCGGGCCACCACCGGAGAGCGGCCGGCCGCCGATGAACCAGCGGCTGGGCGCGATGAAGTCGACGACGACCGCCGTCAGCGACGGATCCTTGCCGAGCAGGCGCGCGGTCAGCTCGGCGGCGTTGCGGGCGACGTTCGCGGCGAGCGCATCGTCGGCATCGCCGGAGATCTGGATGTGCAGGTAGGGCATGGAAGACTCCTTCGGTGGTTGGGTTGACAAGCTCACTGTAGGCACGCAGCATCCATCTGTGAAACGGTTTGATCCGATCTCATTGATGGAAGACTCTGATGAAAGACCGCGATGAATGACCTCGATCCGCTCTGGCTGCGCAGCTTCATCGCGATTGCGCAGGCCGGCTCGGTCACGCGGGCCGCCGCGCGCGTGAACCGCACGCAATCGGCCGTCAGCACCCACCTGCAGCAGCTGGAGGCGAGCGTCGGCGCACGCCTGGTGCAACGCAGCACGCGTGCGCTCGCGCTGACGGCCGAGGGCGAGCGCTTCCTGCCGCATGCGCGCCGGCTGATCGAGCTGCAGGAGGAGGCGCGCGCCTCGGTGCAGCCGGCGCAGCAGGCCGCGCTGTGGCGCATCGGGCTGAGCGAATACTTCCTGCCGGCGCGCCTCGCCGACCTGCTCGCGCTGCTGCGCGACGCCCAGCCGCAGGCCCGCTTCGAGCTGCTGTGGGCCAGCTCCGCTGCACTGCAGCAACTGTGGGCGGCCGGCGCGATGGACCTGGCCGTCGTCACCAGCGACAAGGCCCTGCCCGGTGCGCGCCTGCTGCGCCGCGAGCCGCTGTCGTGGGTGGCGGCACCCGGCTGGCAGCCACCGGCCCGCTTGCCGGCGCCGCTGGTGCTGCTCGGCCCCGACTGCCCGGTGCGTGCGATGGCGCTGGCCGCGCTGGCCCGCAGCGCGCGGCCGTACCACCTGCAGCTCAGCTGCACCGGCAGCCACGGCGCGGTGGCCGCGATGCGCGCCGGCTGGGGCGTCGGCTGCCTGAACCAGTCGGCGATCCCGGCCGACCTCGACGTGCTGACGCGGCGCGATCCGCGCGGCTGGCCCTCGCCCGGCCGGCTGTCGTTCCACGTGCTGGCCAAGCCCGCGCTGCGCGACACCGAGCGCTTGCTGCGGCAATGGGCAACCGACTGATGCGGCCCCGAAACTCCTACACTGACCCCATGAACAGCATTGCATTCATCGGCGGCGGCAACATGGCCAGCGCCATCATCGGCGGCCTGCTCAAGAGCGGCCGCGCGCCGGGCGACATCCTGGTGCTGGAGCCGAACGCCGAGCAGCGCTCGCGGCTGCAACGCGATCTCGGCGTGATCACGCTCGAGGCCCCCGGCTCGGTGCTGCAGCGCGCCGGCATCGTCGTCTGGGCGATCAAGCCGCAGAACTTCAAGGAGGCCTCGGCCGCGTGCGCCGCGCACATCGGCGCGGCGCTGCAGTTCAGCGTGATGGCCGGCATCCGCAGCGGCGACATCGCGCGCGCGCTCGGCAGCGAACGCGTCGTGCGCGCGATGCCGAACACGCCGGCGCTGATCGGCCAGGGCATCGCCGGGCTGTTCGCGCGGCCGGCCGTCGGCGCCGACGAGCGCCTGCAGGTCGAGCGCCTGCTGGCCCCCACCGGCCGCACGCTGTGGGTCGAGCGCGAGGAAGACCTCGACGCCGTCACCGCGCTGTCCGGCTCCGGCCCGGCCTATGTGTTCTATTTCGTCGAGGCGATGATGAAGGCGGCGCAGGACATGGGCCTGAGCGCCGAGCAGGGCCGCGAGCTGGCGCTGGCCACCTTCGCCGGCGCGTCGGCGCTGGCGCTGCAATCGGGCGAGCCGCCCTCGCTGCTGCGCGAGCGCGTCACGTCCAAGGGCGGCACGACCTAYGCCGGCCTCACCTCGCTGGAACGCAGCGACGTGCACGGCGCGATCGTCTCGGCCGTGAAGGCGGCGCAGCGCCGGGCGCGTGAACTGGGCGACGAATTCGGTTGATTCCAACCCCGTGGCATCGCAGGCTATGTGATGCCTGGAACACATCATGCAAAGGAGGCATGAGCTTCGGTGAGAAATTCGGGCGCCGCGGGCCTACAGTCGCGCTCCATGCCGGCGGCGTGGGCCACGAGTTCGCGCGGCGCCAGGGCATGACGACTTCCCCCCACGGAGACCCGCATGAGCAACCTGTCCTATGTCACCCCGCACGCTGATAGTCCCTGGCAGACCTACCTGTCGCAGGTCGACCGCGTGCTTCCCTATATCGGATCGCTGGCCAAATGGGGCGAGACGCTGAAGCGCCCGAAGCGCGCGCTGATCGTCGACGTGCCGATCGAGCTCGACAACGGCACGGTGCAGCACTTCGAGGGCTACCGCGTGCAGCACAACCTGTCGCGCGGCCCGGGCAAGGGCGGCGTGCGCTACCACCCCGATGTCACGCTCGAGGAGGTGATGGCACTGAGCGCGTGGATGACGATCAAGTGCGCCGGCGTCGGCCTGCCGTATGGTGGCGCCAAGGGCGGCATCCGGGTCGATCCGAAGAAGCTGTCGATGAAGGAGCTGGAGCGCATGACGCGCCGCTACACCAGCGAGATCGGCATCATCATCGGCCCGCAGCGCGACATCCCGGCCCCCGACGTGAACACCAACGGCCAGATCATGGCCTGGATGATGGACACGTACTCGATGAACACCGGCTCCACCGCGACCGGCGTCGTCACCGGCAAGCCGATCCACCTGGGCGGCTCGCTCGGCCGCGTGAAGGCCACCGGCCGCGGCGTGTTCGTGACCGGCCGCGAGGCGGCGCGCCGCATCAACCTGAACCTCGACGGCGCGCGCGTCGCGGTGCAGGGCATGGGCAATGTCGGCAGCTCGGCGGCCGAGCTGTTCGTGCAGGCCGGTGCCAAGCTGGTCGCGGTGCAGGACCACACCGGCACGCTCGCGAACCCGAACGGCTTCGACATGGCCGACACGATGGAGGTGCTGAAGCGCGACGGCGGCATCGCCAACTACAAGAACGCCGAGCGCATCGACAACGAGGCCTTCTGGGACGTCGACTGCGACATCCTGATCCCGGCGGCCCTCGAAGGCCAGATCACCGCGGCGCGTGCGAACCGCCTGAAGGCGAAGCTGGTGCTCGAAGGCGCGAACGGCCCGACGCTGCCCGACGCCGACGACGTGATGCACGACCGCGGCATCCTGGTGGTGCCCGACGTGATCTGCAATGCCGGCGGCGTGACCGTCAGCTACTTCGAGTGGGTGCAGGATTTCAGCAGCTTCTTCTGGAGCGAGGACGAGATCAACGTGCGGCTCGACAAGATCATGGTCGATGCGCTGCGCCACATCTGGGACACGTCCGAGAAGCACAAGATCACGCTGCGCACCGCGACCTTCGCGGTGGCCTGCGAGCGGATCCTGATCGCGCGCGAGGAGCGCGGGTTGTACCCGTAAGACCGAGTGCCGGGCTACGACCACGTGCCGAGCACCACCCCGGCGAACACCGCGAAGCCCAGCCAGTGGTTGAGCCGGAAGGCACGGAAGCAGCCGTCGCGCGTGCGCGTGCGGATCAGCGTCCAGTGCCAGCCGGCGATGGCCGCGGCCACCGCCAGGCCGGCGAAGAACGGCCAGCGCAGCCCCTGCTGCGCGCCGAGCACGCCCCAGCCCGCGATGAACAGGCCGTAGCACGCCATCACGCCGGCCACGTCGAAGCGGCCGAGCGTGATCGCCGAGGTCTTGATGCCGATCTTCAGGTCGTCGTCGCGGTCGACCATCGCGTACTCGGTGTCGTAGGCGATCACCCAGCACAGGTTGCCCAGCAACAGGCCCCACGCGAGCGCCGGCACCTCGCCGCGCACCGCGGCGAACGCCATCGGGATGCCGAAGCTGAACGCGACGCCCAACACCGCCTGCGGCATCGAGAAGAAGCGCTTCGTGAACGGGTAGAAGATGCTGACGGCCAGCGCGGCGAAGCTCCACGCGATGGTCGCGGCATTGGTGGTGAGCACCAGGCCGAACGCGGCCAGCGCGAGCGCGGCGCCGAACAGCAGCGCCTCTTTCACGCCGATCGCGCCGCTCGTGACCGGGCGCTGCTCGGTGCGCTTCACATGCTTGTCGAAATCGCGGTCGGCGACGTCGTTGACGGCGCAGCCGGCGCTGCGCATCAGGAAGGTGCCGAGCGTGAAGACGACCAGCAGGTGCCAGCCGGGGAAGCCGCCGGCCGCCATCCACAGCGCCGACAGCGTCGGCCACAGCAGCAGGTAGCTGCCGGCCGGGCGGTCCCAGCGGATCAGGTTCAGGTACAGCGAGAGGCGCGACGGGGTCGGCGCGGTGGGTGCGTTCATGGCGTCAGTCCAGTAGCCCGGATGTCAATCCGGGGGGCCTGCGTCGGGTGCGAGGCCGCGTCCCGGATTGGCATCCGGGCTACCAGTCTATGCGCTGCCACAACGCATGCAGGCGGGTTGCCTTGGCGGCGTTCAGTTGCGCGGCCCATTGCACGCGGCCCCACAGGTGGGCGCGGAAATCGGCATGGCCCTCGTGGTTCTGCGATGCCGGGCCGTGCAGCGCGCACTGGTGCAGCGTGGCGCGCAGGCGGTCGAACTCGCGGCGCGGCAGGTTCGGGTGCGCATTGACGACGACGCCGCAGACGCGCTGGGCCGATGCCTGCGTCGCCAGGCGCGTCTTGCGGTGATTCAGCGCGTAGCCCTCCTCGAGCGCGATGCGTGCCACCCAGCCGGCAATGCGCTCGAATCCGTGGCGCAACGACTCCGGCCCGGACAGCACCAGGTCGTCGGCATAGCGCGAATACGTCGCCCCGAGCACGTGCGCGAGACCGTCGAGCCGCAGGTCGAGCTGGAACGCGCTCAGGTTCGCGAGCATCGGCGAGCTCGGCGCGCCCTGCGGCAGATGGGCGCGGCGCAACGCGCGGGCGTCCTGCCAGTCGACCCAGCCGTCGTCGCGCAGGCGTTCGATCACCGGCTCGGGCGTGCTGACGGTGCACAGCGCGGCGAGCTGGCGCGCGACGCCGCGCGGGTAGCCGAGCGTGTGGAACACCGCCGCGACCTGCGACGCCAGGATGCGGCCGAAGAAATTCTTCAGGTCGAAGTGCATCACCACCGGCCGGCCGGTGTGCAGCCGCGCATGCGTCAGCACCGAGCGGCCCGCAACGAAGCCGTGGCAGGCCTCGTGCACCGGCACCTTGTCGAGCAGGTCGTGCAACACGCGGCCCTGCAAGGCCTTGAGCCGGCTGCGCGGGGATTCGATCAGCCGGCCGCCGCCGCTGCGCTTGGGCTGCAGCGTGAAGCCGTAGTGCTGGGACTGCAAGGGCAGCAGGTGGCGGCGGTCGTGCGTGAACCAGTCGAGGTCGTCGAGCGTGATGCCGAGCCAGGCGGCGATGGCGGCGCTGTGCGGAAGCGGCGGGAGGCCAAGGCCGTCCAGCCCCAATGGAGCGGCATGCATGCGCGAAGCGCGCAGGATCCAGCGTCGCACGAAGGGCAGGCCCGGGACACGCGGTGCCGTGATGAACGCGCGCGCCTGCTCGATGCGTGCGGCGAGGTCGCCGACCTCCTGGCGCTGCCAGGTGGCGCTGGACACCCTGGGCAGTTCGTCGATGAAGGCAGTGAGCCAGCGCGGCGACGCGCCCAGCGCCTGCTCGGCCCGCGCCTTCAGCGACGCAGGTGTCTGCGGCCCGGCCCACAGCGCCCGCGCCAGGGCGAGGGCATCGAGGTGACGAAGGCGCGAAGCGTGCATGTCGAGGTGCGGCCCAGGGACGCCGACCTGCCGGTCTCGTGGTCAGCAGTCGTGCGCGTCAGCGCACGTCGGCTTGCACCGCGAATGCCAAGGTCGACTCGATGCCATGGGGGTACCCCACAGCCGGGTCCGTACTGCAACCCGTTTCTGCTCGGCGTGTGTGGCCGCGCGCGGATTCTAGAGGCCTAGAGGCCGACCCCGTGTGCCATCAAGGATGCAGCGATGACGATCAACACCAGCAGCACCATCTGCGCCGCCAGCAGCCGCGAGATCAGCGTGTGCTCGCGCTCGGTGACCTCCGGCGCCTTCCCTGCCTTCAGTGCCGGCGCCCAGCGGATGAAGCGCACCGTCGGGTAGATCGACAGCAAGCCGACCAGCACGAACAGCGTCAGCTTCAGGTGGAAGAACGGGCTGTGCGCATAGAACGACCAGCCCTTCTCGAAGTGCGCCGCGCGCACGAAGCCGACCACCAGCAGCACCATCGCGAACAGGCCGTACCAGCGGTCGGCCAGCGCAATGCGCTTCGCCTCGGCGAGCGTCGGCGCGCGGCTGAACGTGAGCCACTCGAGGAACAGCGTCGCGGCGATGCCGAACGCGGCGATGAAATGCAGGGCGGCAACAAGCGAGCTGGCGATCATGCGGGGCCTCCGGGGTTGAGAGTCTGTCAGCCGTCGAGTTTCTTCTGGAACACCAGGCCTGCGTGCTCGCGCAGCGCGTGGAACTTGATCTTCGGCCAGTTGGCCTCGATCGCGCGCAGCTCCGGTGCGTACTCCACCAGCACCGTCGGCGCGTCGACCGCATCGTAGGCGACGCGGTGGTCGTTGCCGTCGATGAAGCGCTTCAGTTCGCGCTCGCCGCCGTCGGCTTCGTCGCAGGTCACCCAGCGCGCCACCTGGAAGCGGCTCGGCTGGATGCGCGCCTTCACGCCGTACTCATGCTCCAGCCGGTGCGCGACCACCTCGAACTGCAGCTGGCCGACCGCGCCCAGCAGCAGCACCGAGCCGGCGACCGGGCGGAACACCTGGATCGCGCCCTCTTCGCCGAGCTGCTGCAGGCCGGCCTTCAGCTGCTTGGTGCGCAGCGGATCGGCCACCTCGACGCTGCGGAACATTTCCGGCGCGAAGAACGGCAGCCCGGTGTAGAGCAGGTTCTCGCCCTCGGTCAGCGTGTCGCCGAGCTGCAGCACGCCGTGGTTCGGGATGCCGATGATGTCGCCGGCGAAGGCCTCGTCGAGCAGCTCGCGGCGCTGCGACAGGAAGCTGACGACGGTGTTCGGCCGCAACTCCTTGCCCGAGCGGCCCACCTTCAGCCGCATGCCGCGCTCGAAGTGGCCGCTGGCCACGCGCACGAACGCGATGCGGTCGCGGTGCGCCGGGTCCATGTTGGCCTGGATCTTGAAGACCACGCCGGTGAACTTCTTCTCGTCGGGCTCCACCAGCCGCTGCGTGGCCTGGCGCGGGCCGGGCGCGGGCGCCAGGTCGACCAGCGCATCGAGCACCTCGCGCACGCCGAAGTTGTTGACCGCCGAGCCGAAGAACATCGGCGTCTGGTGGCCGGCGAGGAAGGCCGCCTTGTCGAAGGCGGGCGCGGCCTCGCGCACCAGCTCGATCTCGCCGTGGGCCTGCTCGTACTGCATGCCGAAGCGCTCGGCGTAGGCGGGGTTGTCGAGCCCGGCGAGGATCTCGTCATCGTTGTGATGGCGGTCTTCGCCAGGGCTGAACACGCGCATCTGCTCCTCGCGCAGGTCCATCACGCCGTGGAACTGCTTGCCCATGCCGACCGGCCAGGTGAAGGGCACGACGCCCATGCCCAGCTCGCGCTCGATCTCGTCCATCAGCACCAGCGGCTCCTGCACCTCGCGGTCCATCTTGTTGACGAAGGTGAGGATCGGCGTGTTGCGCGCGCGGCAGACCTGCAGCAGCCGGCGCGTCTGCGGCTCGACGCCGTTGGCCGCGTCGATCACCATCAGCGCGGCGTCGACCGCGGTCAGCACGCGGTAGGTGTCTTCGGAGAAGTCCTGGTGGCCCGGGGTGTCGAGCAGGTTGATGACGCAGTCGCGGTATTCCATCTGCATCACCGAGCTGGCGACCGAGATGCCGCGCTGCTTCTCGATCTCCATCCAGTCGGACGTGGCATGCCGCGAGGCCTTGCGCGCCTTCACGCTGCCGGCGATCTGGATCGCGCCGGAGAACAGCAGCAGCTTCTCCGTCAGCGTGGTCTTGCCGGCGTCGGGGTGGGAAATGATGGCGAAGGTGCGGCGGCGGCGCACCTGCGGGGTCAGCTCGGAGGACATCGGTAGGGGACTCGCGGGAGGGGCGCCGCCAGCAGGCGGCGCGAGGGGCGCATTGTCCCTCATCGACCGGGCGTGGCTTCGGGGCGGCGCCCGGCTGACGGCGCTGGCACACTCGCGCGATGCCGGAGTTGCCCGACATCGCCGTCTACACCGAACGCCTGGCCGACAAGGTGCAGGGCCGCGCGCTGCAGCGCGTGAAGGTGCTGCACCCGTTTCTGCTGCGCACCGCAGTGCCGCCGCTGTCGCAGGCCGAGGGCCGCAGCGTGGTCGGCATCGAGCGGCTGGGCAAGCGGGTCGTGCTGGCGCTGGACAACGGCCTCTTCCTCGTGATCCACCTGATGATCGCCGGCCGGCTGCGCTGGCTGCCGCCGGGCGGCAAGCCGCCGGGGAAGATCAGCCTCGCGGTGTTCGAGTTCGACAGCGGCAGCCTGGTGCTCACCGAGGCCGGCAGCCAGCGCCGCGCATCGCTGCACGTGGTGGCCGACCGTGCCGCGCTGCAGGCAATGGACCCGGGTGGCATCGACGTGATGACCGCCGACCTCGCCACCTTCAGCGAGCGCCTGCTGCGCGAGAACCACACGCTGAAGCGCCAGCTCACCGACCCGCGGCTGTTCAGCGGCATCGGCAACGCCTACTCCGACGAGATCCTGCACCGCGCGAAGCTGTCGCCGATCCTGCTGTCGAAGGCGATGCAGCCGGCGCAGGTCGCCCAGCTCTTCGACGCGACGCGCGCGGTGCTCGCCGAATGGACCGACCGGCTGCGTGCCGAGGCCGGCGACTGGCCGGAGAAGGTCACCGCGTTCCACCCGCAGATGGCGGTGCACGGCCGCTACGGCCAGCCCTGCCCGGTGTGCGGCACGCCGGTGCAGCGCATCGTGCATGCCGACAACGAGACCAACTACTGCGCGCGCTGCCAGACCGGCGGCAGGCTGCTGGCCGACCGGGCGCTGTCGCGGCTGCTGAAGGCGAGCTGGCCGAAGAACGTCGACGAGCTGCCTTGAGCCGCGCGCCGCTCAGGCGTTGAAGTAGCGCCCCGGCGTCGTGCCGAACTCGCGGCGGAACATCGCGATGAAGGCGCTGAGGTTGCCGTAGCCGAGCTCGAGCGCGACGATCGTCACCGGCGTACCCGTGGCCAGCAGTTCGAGCGCTCGCATCAGCCGCGCGCGCTGCCGCCAGGCACTGAAATGAAAGCCCGTCTCGGCGACGAAGCGCCGCGTCAGCGTGCGCGGTGCGATGCCGGCCCAGGCCGCCCAGTCATCGAGCGAGCGCGTGTCGTCCGGACGGTCGCCGATCGCGCGGGCGATGCGCAGCAGGCGGCGGTCCTGGGGCAGCGGCAGGCCGAAGGCTTCGCGCGGCAGCGTCCGGATCTCGTCGTGGATCACCGTCGCCAGGCGCTGCTGGATGTCGTCGAGCCGTGCGGCGTCCGGCCAGCCGGCAGCGCGCAGCACGGCCTCGCGCAGCAGCCCCGAGCCGCGCATCGTGCAGGGCGCCTCGGGCAGCCCGGCACAGAACGGTTCGGCGAGGTAGACGCTCCAGCCGGCGAACGGTCCATGCGAACGCAGCGCGTGCGGCTGGCGCGGCGGAATCCACACCACGCGAATGGCAGGCACCACCCACTGCCCGCGCCGGGTGCCGACCGACAACAGGCCGCGCAGCGCGCCGAACAGCTGGCCCCGCGCATGCGCATGCATCGCGGTGACGCGCGGATCGGCGCCTTGCAGCGTGGTGGCGAGCAGGGCCGGCCCGTCGGCGGCATCGAGCAGCGAGGACACGAACGAAGCGGAGGCCATTGGCGTCAGTGCAGTATCGATCGGCCAGATTACCGCAGTGCCGCCACGATCGGCTGCCGAGAATCGCATCACACCCCCATCAGGAGACCGACATGCGAGCCGACGACGTGCTTTCCGACACCGCCAACCACGGCGACTTCAACGGCGTTCCCATCCGCAAGGGCACGATCGCCGCCTTCCTCGCGAATGCAAGCACGTGGAGCGATCCGGCCTCGAGCACCGCGCAGCGCGCAACGGCGGAGGCCCACATCGCCGAGGCGCTGCCGGCGCTGCGTGCGGTCGGGCTGTTCGACGTGCTGGAGGTGCGCGACCCCGCGCTGCGCGCCTGGCTCGCTCAGAGCCCCCCGAACCCGTTGTAGCCGTGCAGGTGCGACAGCGGCACGCCTACGGCGCGACCGTCACGAACACCGGGTTCGAATAGAACCACAGGCTGCCGTAGTTGCGGTCGTTGATGGCGTTGACGCGGGCCGTGTTGTCGGCGCCGGTGGTCTGCTGATCGGCCAGCGGCTCGCCGGTGGCGGTCAGCCCTGCCACGTCCGGCGCCAGGTTGGTGCCGCGCAGGCGGAAGTACTGGCTCTTCTTCGCCTCGACCGGGAGGCTGACCGAGACGTAGCCGTCGGCCTCGACCTTCCAGTCGGCTGCCGTGAAGCGGCGCAGCACCTGGGTCGAGGCATTCGTTGCCACGCCATAGGCGGGCGTGCCCGGCAGCGCCTTGCCCGTCACGTCGCCGACGATCAGGTCGACATGGTCGACGACCGGCTTCATGTTGCCAGGCGTGCCACTGTCCACCGGCTTCTGGTAGTTGTTCAGCGCCGGGCTCTTGAAGCGGATCGTGACCGTCACGCGCTCGCCGGCGGGCACCTTGATCTCCTGGCCCATGAAGCCCTTGCCGGTCGACCCGCTGACGCGGAAATCCAGCGCGTCGATCAGGTCGCCGAACACGCCGAACATGCGGCCGTCGCGCAGGCTCTTCGTCAGCCCGCCGACGCCGGCCTGGCCATCGGCCACCCAGACATGGTTCTTCGAATACTCGCCCGGGTAGTAGCCGCTGCTGTTGCTGGCGGCGTCGATCTCGAAGTGCGAATCGGAGTCGGCGATGTTCCAGATGCGCCGGCCCTCGCCCAGCAACGCATCCCAGGTGCCGCCCACCCGGGCCACGATGGCATCGACACCGCCGTAGGTGCGGTTCGGCGCGTTCTCGGCCACATAGGCCGAGGTGTAGCCGCCCCGGTTCGGCTCCATCTGGTTGCCGACCATGCCTTCGATCATGAACACGATGTCGGGTGCCAGGTCGTTCATCTGGCGCAGGTCGCTGACCGTGTACTTGCCAGGGTTGCGCGACGGGTGGTTGAGGGTCGCGAAGCTGGTCGCGGGGTAGTTCGCCTTCAGCCACGAGATCGCCTGCAGCGCGTCCGCGGCCGTGCTGTTGAAGCGCTGCGGGTACTTCGTTTTCCAGACGGCCACGTCGGCGGGATCGAACTGCGATTCCGCCAGCGTCGTGAAGGCGTACTGGAACTCCTTCGCGCCACTGGTCGATGCCTGCAGCGTCGGCGCGCCTTCGAACAAGGCCACGCCCAGGTGGTCATGCGTGGGCATGTCCCATTCGAAGCCCGAGAAGATCAGCTTGCCGGCATAGGTGCCGCCGGCCTGCAGCGCCTTGACGCGCGGGATCTCGTGCGACGCCATCCCGTACGCGAACGGAACCGGCGTGGCCAGCAGCGTGCCGTCGTTGTCGTACTTGGACGAACGCAGGTGGTTGGTCAGCGCCATCCAGTCCAGCTTGTAGGTGGCGAAGGCCTTGTTCAGCACGAAGTCCAGCGTCTGCGTCGTGCGCGAATCGTCGGATTGCACCGTGTGCACGTGCAGGTCGCCGGCCGTCCACTTGCCGGCCGGCTCGTTGATGGGGCTGCTGCTGTCGCCATCGCCGCCGCAGGCGTAGATCAGGGAGAGGCTTCCCAACAACAACGACAGAAGCTTGATCCGATGGGACAGGGGCACGATGGATTCCTTCGCAAAAAGGGATGGATGCTAGGAACCCCTCGTGACACCGCCGTGACCCGCTGTTGCGCGCGCGCGATCATCGAACTGTCACGGCAACTACATATGGCGCCCCTAGAGTGGGTTCCATGAACAAGTACCCCTCCCTCCAGCGCCGCAGCCTGCTCAAGATGAGCCTCGCGTCCGCTTCCACGGTCGCCACCGGCGGCTTGCTCGCCGCCTGCGGCGGCGGCGACGGTGACGCTGCGCCCGCGTCGACGCAGATCTCCAGCTTTGCGCTGGCGGTGCTGCCCGACACCCAGTTCTATTCGCGCTACGCCACGTCCACCGAGAGCAGCCAGTACGAGCGCCACTACGGCAGCGAGCCGTACTACGCGCAGACCCGCTGGATCGCCGACAACGCACAACGGCTCAACATCCCCTTCGTCATCCACCTGGGCGACGTGGTGGACCAGGTCGGCAAGCCCGAGCAATGGAAGGTGGCCGACACCGCGATGCAGGTGCTCGAAGTGGCCAAGGTGCCGTACTCGATCCTGGCGGGCAACCACGACGTGCTGAACGACGTCGACTACGACGCGAGCCCCGCGACCGGCACCGACACCCAGCGCGTGCTGGCCAACGAACCCTACCTGCAATGGTTCGGCGCGAAGCGCGCCAAGCGCCAGTCCACCTTCGGCGAGCGCGACGGCACCGGCTTCCACGAGTACCACGTCTTCAAGGCGCAAGAGCAGCAGTTCCTGGTGCTGTCGCTGTCGTGGCGCATCTCGGACGCCGGCATCGCCTGGGCGCGCGGCGTGATCGCGAGCCACCCCACGCTGCCGGTCATCCTGGTCAACCACCAGTTGCTGAACATCGCGCCGGACGCCGTGAGCCCGCTGGAGACCGGCTACGGCAAGATGCTGTGGGAGAAGCTGATCCGCGACAACGACCAGATCTTCATGACGCTGAACGGCCACCACCATGGGGGCGCCCGCCTGACCAAGACCAACGACTTCGGCAACGCGGTCGAGGAGATGGTGGTGGACTACCAGATGGCCTACCAGGGCGGCAACGGCCTGATGCGGCTCTACGAGTTCGACCTGACCAACAAGCAGATCAACGTGCTGTCGTTCTCGCCCTGGGTGCCGATGAAGCCGGCGGAGACGCTGAACGCCTTCGACCAGGCCGTGCTGACCGAGCCCAACCACAGCTTCACCATCGGCATGGATTTCGCGAAGCGCTTCGCCCGCTTCAACCCGGGCTTCGGCACCGGCCAGGCCACGGTGGCGTCATCCCTGGTGGAGCAGGCCAAGGCCCTGGTGCTGAAGGGCTACGACGAGCCCGCGGCCCCGGTCCAGCGGGCGGCCAAGGACACCGACGACTACCCCAAGGTGGCCTCCACCGTCGCGCACTGGCGCTTCTTCGGCGGCACCGAGGGGGCGGCCGTGGCACCGGGCACCCGGATCGCCGACGTGACCGGCGCCAACCCGCTGCAGCGCGATGCGCTCAACACCAGCGTGATCGTCGGCGCGCAGGCGGCGGACATCGTGTGGAGCAACGACCACCACCGCCTGTCGGCTGCACCGGGCTCGGTGGCGTTCCTGAACACCGACAAGAACGCGCCGCGCATGAGCTACTTCCTGACCGACACGACGGCGGCCATCAACGCACTCACCTTCGCCAGCACCGGCTACACCATCGAAGCCTTCATCAAGATCGACAAGGCCTGGGACAAATCGAAGCACGCGTGGATGAACATCATGACGCGCGACGGCAAGCGCGGCGCGCTACCCGGCTTCGACGGCGGCGATCCGGAATCCCCGCCGATGCTGTTCGCGATCTCCAGCCTGCGCGAGGTGCAGTGGGAGGTGGTGCCCGAGATCAGCGGCGCGCGCGAAGGCGATGCCAGCTGGTCGGGCGAGATCATCGCGGGCACCTGGGTGCACATCGCAATCGTCAACGACCCCACGACGCACGACACCGTGATGTACGTCGAAGGGGCGCCGGTGCTGCGCAACACCAGCCACGTGCCCGGCCTGGCCACGCTGTCCGCCAGCTCGCCCTGGGTGGTCGGCGCCGGCTCCTGGGACGGCGACCGTGCCGACGGCTTCTTCGGCAACATCGGTGAAGTGCGGGTGGTGGCCGAAGCCTTGCCGCCCGGCCAGTGGCTGACGGCGCGGCGCGCCTGAACCTGCCCGGCCGCGCTGAAATCGGGTCAGCGCGCCGTCGCTTGCACCTCGCGCTGCCAATCCCCACCCAGCGCCTTCACCAGGAATACCGAACTCAGCTGCCTTTGCCCGAGCAGCTGCGCCGCCTGGCGCTCGCTGGTCAGCAGCGCCTGCTGCGCGGTGATCACGTCGAAGTAGGTCGACGCACCGCCTTCGTAGCGGCCGGTCGCCATCTCCAGCACGCGGCGCGCCGAGGCCACCGCCGTCTGCGCCTGCGCGCTCGCGCGGTCCAGCGCGGCCAGCCCGGTGATGCCGTCTTCCACCTCCTGCATCGCGGTCAACACGATGCGCCGGTAGTTGGCCACCGTCACGTCGTAGCCGGCCTTCGCGAAGTCGACGTTCGCGCGCACCCGCCCGCCGTCGAACACCGATTGCGCGGCCGACACGCCGAGCGACCACAGCAGGCTCGGCGCGTTGAACAGCGTCGACAGGTCGCGGCTCTCGTAGCCGACCGAGGGCGCCAGCATCACGCTCGGGTAGAACGCCGCGCTCGCGACGCCGATCTGCGCGTTCGCCGCCGCCATCGCGCGCTCGGCCGCCGCCACGTCGGGCCGGCGCTGCAGCACGTCCGACGGCACGCCCAGCGGGATCGCCGGCGGCTCGAACACCTTCACCTCGGGCGCGATCGAGAACAACGGCGCCGGCGTGCCGGTCAGCGTGGCGATCGCGTGCTCGAACTGCGCGCGCTGGCGGCGCAGCACGTCGACCTGCGTCAGCGTCGTGTCGAGCAGCGCCTGCTGCTGCGCCACGTCGAGGCCCGAAGCCGCGCCCAGGTCGTGCCGCGCGGTCACCAGCTCCAGCGAACGCCGCTGCAAGGCGATCGAGCGCGACAGCACGTCGAGCTCGGTGTCGAGCGCGCGCAAGCTGAAGTAGTCGACTGCCAGCTCGGCCGTCAGCAGCAGCCGCGTGTTCTCCAGGTCGGCCGCCGATTGCTCGGCCGAGGCGCGCGCGCCCTCGACGCTGCGCTGCACCCGCCCGGCCAGGTCGACCTCGTAGCTGGCCGCGAGCGACAGCGTGAAATCGTTCTGGATGGTCGAGAAGTTGGTCGCGTTGTAGYTGCTGAGCGGCCGGTTCGCCGAGATGCGCTGGCGCGCATCGCGCGTGCCGAGCGTCAGCTGCGGCAGTGCGGCAG